>NZ_JAFBKA010000049.1:0-41148 GCF_022760795.1 Pseudomonas sp. BP01 | reverse complement strand
GCATTGGAACCACCTGATCCCATCCCGAACTCAGCAGTGAAACGATGCATCGCCGATGGTAGTGTGGGGTTTCCCCATGTGAGAGTAGGTCATCGTCAAGATTCATTTCGCAAAACCCCTATCTGCGTATGCAGGTAGGGGTTTTGTCTTTTCCGCCCAGGAAAAGATTTGTCTCCATGCATGCCATGGTCCACGGCATGCCCCGTGATATGGTTCCGCATCGGAATCAACCGCCTCCCAGGGAATGCTCAATGGCTACTACCACTCTCCACCCCGGCTTCATGATCGTCCACGGCAACCGCCTCGACGACCTGCGCAGCCTGGTGGTGAGCTGGATGCGTCGCTACCCCTTGGCGCCGCTGGAAAACGAAATTGCCCTGGTGCAAAGCAATGGCATCGCTCAATGGCTCAAGTTGGCGCTGGCTGAAGACCCGCAGGAAGATGACCAGGGCGGCTGCGGCATCGCCGCCGCAATCGATGTGCAACTGCCTGGCAGCTTCATGTGGCAGCTGTACCGAAGCGTGTTGGGCCGCGACGAAATTCCCGAGGTTTCGCTGCTGGACAAAGCTCCGCTGACCTGGCGCCTGATGCGCCTGCTGCCAGCTCTGGTCGAGCGCCCGCATTTCGAGCCGCTGCGGCGCTTCCTCACCGACGACAGTGACCTACGCAAGCGCTACCAGCTCGCCGAGCGCCTGGCCGACCTGTTCGACCAGTACCAGGTCTACCGCGCCGATTGGCTCAAGGACTGGGCTGCCGGCGAGCACATCGTCAGCACCGCCCGCGGTGAGCGCAAAGCGCTGCCCCCAGGCAACCGCTGGCAAGCCGAACTGTGGCGTGCATTGCTGGAGGATGTCGGCCAAGAGGGGATGGCACAGAGCCGCGCCGGGGTGCATCAACGCTTTGTCGAGCGTATCAACAGCTTGCAGCAGGCACCCGCAGGGCTCCCACCGCGGGTGATCGTGTTCGGCATCTCTTCGCTGCCAGCTCAGGCCCTGGAAGCATTGGCGGGCCTGGCGCGTTTCAGCCAGGTGCTGCTGTGCGTGCACAACCCCTGTCGCCACCACTGGGCCGATATCGTTGCCGACAAGGACCTGCTGCGCCATCAGTACAAGCGCCAGCAGCGCAAGCAGGGCATGCCCCTGCAACTGGACGACCAGTCGCTGCATCAACATGCCCACCCGTTGCTGGCGGCCTGGGGCAAACAAGGCCGCGACTATATCAACCTGCTCGACAGCTATGACGACCCGGGCAGCTACCAGGGGGTGTTCAGCGATGGCCGCATCGACCTGTTCAGTGATGGCTCGCCCACAACGCTGCTAAACCAGTTGCAGGACGACATTCTCGAACTGCGCCCGCTCGCCGAAACCCGCGAGCTGTGGCCGGCAGTCGACACGGCGAAAGACCGCTCGGTTCGGTTCCACATTGCCCACAGCCCGCAACGCGAAGTGGAGATCCTGCATGACCAGCTGCTGGCCCGCTTCAGCGCCGACCCGACGTTGCGCCCACGTGACGTGATCGTCATGCTGCCGGCCGTCGACACCTACGCCCCGCATGTCCGCGCAGTGTTCGGCCAGTTGCAACGCAATGACCCGCGCTACATTCCGTTCACCCTCACCGACCAAGGCCAGCGCGGTCGCGAGCCTTTACTGATCGCCCTCGAACACCTGCTCAAGTTGCCGGACAGCCGCTTCGCAGTCAGCGAAGTACTCGACCTGCTGGACGTACCGGCCGTCCGCGCCCGCTTTGGCATCCGCGAAAACGACCTGCCCACGCTGCACCGCTGGATCGAGGGTGCGGGCATCCGGTGGGGCATCAACGCCGAGCAGCGGGCCAGCCTGGGCTTGCCTGCCGGGCTTGAACAGAACAGTTGGCGCTTCGGCCTGCGGCGCATGCTGCTGGGCTATGCCGTGGGTGTGGGCGAGGCCTGTGACGGCATTGAACCCTACGACGAAATCGGTGGGCTGGACGCGGCACTGATCGGCCCGCTGGTTGCACTGCTCGATGCGCTCGAAGTCGCCTGCCAGGCCTTGGCCGAGCCTGCGACAGTCAGCCAGTGGGGTGAGCGCCTGCATGCCTTGCTGCAGGTGTTTTTCCTCGCCGAGGGCGAGCGGGACGAGCTCCTGCTGATGCAGCTGCAGGAGCTGCGCGATGGCTGGCTTGAAGTGTGCGAGGCCGTCGGCCTGCAAGACCCGTTGCCGCTGACCGTAGTGCGTGAAGCCTGGCTGTCGGGCCTCGACCAGGGCAAGCTGTCGCAACGCTTCCTCGCCGGCTCGGTGAACTTTTGTACCCTCATGCCCATGCGCGCCATCCCGTTCCGGGTGGTCTGCCTGCTGGGCATGAACGATGGTGACTACCCGCGCGCCCAGCAACCGCTGGACTTCGACCTGATGGCCAGCGACTACCGCCCCGGTGACCGCTCACGGCGCGAAGACGATCGTTACCTGCTGCTGGAAGCGCTACTGTCGGCGCGTGACCAGCTGTATGTCAGCTGGGTCGGGCGCAGCATTCGCGACAACAGCGAGCGACCTGCCTCGGTGCTGATCGGCCAATTGCGTGATCACATCGCAGCTGGCTGGCACTTGGCCGGTGCGCAGGAGGGGCCGGCAGCGCAGCCGGGTGAGCAACTGCTGCACGCACTGACCCAGGAGCATCCCCTGCAGCCTTTCAGCGCTCGTTACTTCCAGAAGGGCAGCCCGTTGTTCAGCTTTGCCCACGAATGGCAGCTGCTACACCAAAAGGGCGAGGAGGATGAGCAGGGTGACACCGGCCTGCCGCCTTACCTTGACGATGAAGCCCTGAGCCTGACCCAGCTCAACGACTTCTTGCGCCACCCGGTGCGGCATTTCTTCAGCCAGCGCTTGAAGGTGTACTTCGAGGCGCTGGAAACGCCAACCCCGGACGAAGAACCTTTTATCCTGGATACCCTGCAGCGCTACGGCGCCAGTGAAAGCCTGCTCGGCGCCGCGCTGGCCGAGCCGGGCAACGCCGAACAGGCGTTGCGGGCCCAGGCCCGGCGCCTTCAGGCTTGCGGTTTGTTGCCGCTGGCCGGTTTCGGCGAGCTGCTGCAAAGCGAGTTGATCGAACCGCTCCCCGACCTTCTGCAACGTCACCAGCAGTTGCTGCAACGCTGGCCGCAGCCGGTCGAGGGCGCTTTGCCGGTGCATTTCGAGCACGGCCCGCACCGTCTCGAAGGCTGGCTGGGGCGGGTCTTCCAGGCGGATGACCTAAGCCTGCTGAGTATCACCACCGTACCTAACACAATCAGCGCAGGGCGCAACAACCTCAAGTGGCACCGTTTGATCGCCCCCTGGGTTACCCACCTGGCGGCCTGTGCGGCAGGCTACCCCTATAACAGTGCACTGGTAGCCAGCGACCTGACCCTGTTGCTTGCGCCGCTGCCGCAAGAGCAGGCTGCGCAACTGTTGGGCGACTTGCTGGTGGCCCGTCAGGCGGCGATGAATGCGCCGTTGCCCGTCGCGGCCAAAACCGCGTTTGCCTGGCTGGCCCAGGACGATGCTGATAAAGCCCTGGCCGCAGCGGCCCGCGCCTACGAAGGCGATGAAC
Source organism: Pseudomonas sp. BP01 (assembly GCF_022760795.1). Classification (NCBI taxonomy): domain Bacteria; kingdom Pseudomonadati; phylum Pseudomonadota; class Gammaproteobacteria; order Pseudomonadales; family Pseudomonadaceae; genus Pseudomonas; species Pseudomonas sp. BP01. The sequence continues at coordinate 37,584 of NZ_JAFBKA010000049.1, read as the reverse complement.
GCACCCGTTTTGGCGAGCGAAGTGAAAGCGTTGCCCTGGCCCGCCAGTTCCGCGACTTTGCCGCGCTTAGCGCCGACGAAACCTTCGAAGGCTGGTGCGAAACCTTGTACCGCCCATTGTTCACCGCCCCGTGGCAGACCCTGGGCAACCCGGAGAAAGGCGCATGACCCAGGACCGTCCCCTGGCACTGAGTTTCCCCCTGCACGGCAGCCAGCTGATCGAGGCCAGCGCCGGCACGGGCAAGACCTTTACCATTTCGGCGCTGTACCTGCGGCTGATCCTCGGTCACGGTGGTGAGCAGGGCTTCGAACGCGAACTGCTGCCACCGCAGATCCTCGTGGTCACCTTCACTGATGCTGCCACCAAAGAGCTGCGCGAACGCATCCGCGCCCGCCTGGCAGAGGCTGCACGGTTCTTCCGTGGCGAACTGGAAGGCGCCGATCCGCTGTTGCATCAGCTGCGTGACGATTACCCGCAGGAGGCTTGGCCGCGTTGTGCAGGCCGCCTGGAAATCGCTGTGCAGTGGATGGACGAGGCTGCGGTATCGACCATCCACGGCTGGTGCCAGCGCATGCTGCGCGAGCATGCCTTCGACAGCGGCAGCCTGTTCACCCAGACCCTGGAAACCGACCATAGCGAGTTGCTGGGCCAGGTCATGCGCGATTACTGGCGGCGCTTCTGCTATGGCATGCAAGGTGACGCCCTGGCCTGGGTACGTGGCAACTGGGGCAGCCCTGACGCTTTGCTGCCACGCATTCGCCCACTGTTCGGCCGCGTACGCGCCCAGCAGGACGGGCCGGAGCCAGCCGCACTGATCCAGGCATCGCTGCAGCAACGTGGCGAACAGTTGGCCCGGCTGAAGGCACCGTGGGCGCAATGGGCCGAGGAACTGCGGCAGATCTGCCGCGATGCGCTGGCCGCCAAGCAGGTCGATGGCCGCAAGATGCAAGCCCGTTACTTTGAGCCCTGGTTCGACAAGCTCTGCGCCTGGGCCGGGGATGAGCAACTGGTGGAGCTCGACCTGGGCACGGGCTTTACCCGCCTGACCCCGGCCGGCATGGCCGAGGCCTGGAAGGGGGAGCCTCCCGAGCACCCGGGCCTGAACGCCATGCAGAGCTTGCAGCAACAATTGCAGGCCTTGGACAGCCCGGATGCTCCGCTGCTCGAGCATGCGGCCAATTGGGTATCCGCGCGTTTCGAAGTGGAGAAGCGCCGGCGTGCCGAAATGGGCTTTGACGACATGCTCGTGCGCTTGCAGCACGCGCTTGCCAGCGAGGCCGGCGAGCGCCTGGCCAGCCTGATCCGCGAGCAGTTTCCGGTAGCGCTGATCGACGAATTCCAGGACACCGACCCGGTTCAGTACGGTATTTTCGAGCGTATCTACCAGATCAGCGAAAACCGCGCAGAAACCGGCCTTTTCATGATCGGCGACCCCAAGCAGGCGATCTATGCCTTCCGAGGCGCCGACATCTACACCTACCTTGCCGCACGGCGCGCCACCAGCGGCCGCCTGCACAGCCTGGATACCAACTACCGGTCCAGCAAGGCCATGGTCGCGGCGGTCAACCAGGTGTTTCTGCAGGCCGAGGCGCGTGAAGCGGGGCGGGGCGCATTCCTGTTCCGCGAGGCCGATGACAACCCGCTGCCATTCATCGAGGTCCGCGCCAAGGGGCGTAGCGAACAGTTGCTGATTGACGGGGAGCCCAGTGCAGCCCTGCAGTGCTGGCAGCTGGAGAGCGAGGAGCCAGTCTCCAGCAGTGTCTATCGCCAGCAGCTGGCAGCCAGTTGCGCCAGCCATATCGTTGCCCTGCTCAATGGCGGTCAGCAGGGCACGGCGGGGTTCCAGAACGCCGAAGGCGAATTGCGCCCCTGTCTGCCCTCCGACATCGCCATCCTGGTGCGTGATGGCCATGAAGCGCAGATGGTCCGCGCCGAGCTGGCCGCACGCGATGTGCGCAGTGTGTATTTGTCCGACAAGGACTCGGTGTTCGCCGCCCAAGAGGCCCACGACCTGCTGGCCTGGCTCAAGGCCTGCGCCGAGCCAGACTCGGAGCGCCTGCTCAAGGCCGCACTGGCCAGCCTTACACTGGGCCTGTCGCTGACCGCGCTGGACCGCTTGAACCAGGACGAACGGGTCTGGGAAGGTTGGGTCATGCGTTTTCGTCATTATCGCGATACCTGGCAACGCCAAGGCGTGCTGCCCATGCTGCGGCACCTGCTGCATGACTTCCAGCTGCCGCGCACGCTGGTGCGCCGCAGTGATGGCGAACGTGTACTGACCAACCTGCTGCACCTGGCCGAGCTGCTACAGCAGGCCGCGGGTGAGCTGGACGGCGAACAGGCGTTGATCCGTCACCTCGCCGAACAACTGGCCAGTTCCGGGCAGGCCGGTGAAGAGCAGATCCTGCGTCTGGAGAGCGACGAACAGTTGGTCAAAGTGGTGACCATCCACAAGTCCAAGGGCCTGGAGTATCCCCTGGTCTACCTGCCGTTCATCTGCACCAGCAAACCGGTAGATGGCAGCCGTCTGCCGCTGGCCTGGCATGACAGCGAAGGTAACGCTCACCTCACCCTCACTCCGGAACAGCAACAGATCGAGCGCGCCGACGACGAGCGCCTGGCCGAAGACCTGCGCCTGCTCTACGTAGCCCTCACCCGCGCCCAGCATGCTTGCTGGCTAGGTGTTGCCGACCTCAAGCGCGGCAACCACAAGAGTTCGCAGCTGCACCGCTCAGCCTTTGGCTACCTGCTGGGTGGCGGCCTTGCCTTGGCGGGCTCGGAGCAGCTTGCAGGCTGGTTGCAGGCGTTGGCGTCAACCTGTCCGCACATCACTTGCCCGGGCCTGCCGCAGGCGGATGAACGCGTGTATCGCATGCCGCACGCCGAACGTGAGCTCTTGCCCGCACGCAAACCGCGCCGCGCGGCAGCCGAGCATTGGTGGATCGCCTCGTACAGCGCCCTGCGCATCGGCGATCAGACGCTCGTTGCCGACAGCTCGCAGGCCCAGCAACTGCTGGATGACGAAGTGGTCGATGCCCAGCTGCTGCGTGAGGTCCCGGCCGACAGCGGCGACATCCACCGCTTTCCGCGGGGGCCGAACCCTGGCACTTTCCTGCATGGTTTGCTGGAGTGGGCGGGGCGCGAGGGCTTCAGCCAGGTCAGCGACAACCCTCAACTGATCGAGCGTACCGTGGGCCAGCGCTGCAACCGCCGTGACTGGGCCGGCTGGATTCCCACCCTCAGCCAGTGGATGCAACGCCTGCTGGGCGAGGCGCTGCCATTGCCGGGCAGCGACCAGGGCGTGACGCTGGGGCAGTTGCGTCATTACCAGATCGAAATGGAGTTCTGGTTCGCCAGCCACCAGGTCGACGCCGAGCAACTCGATCGCCTTGTCGCACGCCACACCCACCCCGGCCTAGCGCGCCCGGCGGCGCAGCCAACCGTGCTCAACGGCATGTTCAAAGGTTTCATCGACCTGGCGTTCGAGCTGGACGGGCGTTACTACGTGACTGACTACAAGTCCAACTGGCTGGGCCCGGATATCCAGGCCTACGACGCCATGGCCATGGAAAAGGCCATTATCGAGCACCGCTACGACCTGCAGTACGTGTTGTACCTGCTGGCCCTGCACCGCCAGTTGCGCGCTCGCCTGCCGGATTACGACTACGACCGCCATGTTGGCGGTGCCTTGTTCATCTTCCTGCGGGGCGCCAGCAGCAGCGGCCACGGCGTGTACCACACCAAGCCACCGCGCGAGCTGATCGAACGCCTTGATGCGCTGTTCCGTGGCGAGCATGCGCCGGCACAGCAGGACCTGTTTGGCGGAGCCGTGCCATGAGCCGAAACCTAGTCGACCTGTTGCCCACCCCGTTGCACGCCGAGCATCTGCTGGCGCTGGCGCCACAGCATGACAGCGGTGACCTGCTGCAACTGCTCGATCGCTGGGTAGAGCGGGGCTGGCTGCGTGCCCTGGACCGCGCCTTCGTCTCGTTCCTCGAAGAGCGCGCCCCCGGTAGCGACCCCTTGCTATTGCTGGCGGCGGCGCTGGCCAGCCACCAACTGGGCCACGGGCATGTCTGCCTGGACCTGCAACAAACCCTGGCCGAGCCCGATTTCGCATTGTCGCTGCCGCCGGAAGGCGACGCCCTGATCGGCCCCTTGCTGCTGCCGTCGCAGTTGCTGGCCAACCTCGACTTGCAGGCCTGGCACGACCGCATCGCCGCCAGCCCACTGGTGGCCGCAGGCGATACCCCAGGCCAACAAGCGAGGCCACTGGTGCTCAGCGCAGAGCGCCTGTACCTGCGCCGTTACTGGAGCTACGAGCGGCGTATCGACCATACCTTGCGCCAGCGCCTGACCCAGGCCGAAGCGCCGCTGGCCGACCTGTCAGGCCGCCTGGCGCAATTGTTCGAGGGCGGTGCGCCAGCGGGCCAGGTGGACTGGCAGAAGCTCGCCTGTGCGCTGGCTACCCGTGCCGGTTTCAGCATCATCACCGGTGGCCCCGGCACGGGTAAAACCACTACCGTGGTGCGCCTGCTGGCCTTGCTGCAGGGGCCGGCAGTGGAGCAGGGCAGGCCGCTGCGCATCCGCTTGGCCGCGCCGACCGGCAAGGCTGCTGCGCGCCTGACCGAATCGATTGGCCAGCAAGTCGAGCGCTTGCAGGTCAGCGCCGAAGTACGCGGGCAAATTCCTACCGAAGTCAGCACCGTGCACCGTCTGCTCGGCAGCCGGCCCGGCTCGCGGCACTTCCGCCATCATGCGGGCAACCCGCTGCCGCTGGATGTGCTGGTGGTCGACGAAGCGTCGATGATCGACCTGGAAATGATGGCCAACCTGCTCGACGCCCTGCCACCCCGCGCGCGCCTGGTGCTGCTGGGCGACAAGGACCAGCTGGCCTCGGTCGAGGCCGGTGCGGTACTGGGTGACCTGTGCCGGGATGCCGAGGAGGGTTATTACTCGCCGGCGACCTCAGCGTGGCTGGAACAGATCAGTGGCGAGTCGCTGGCCGCCAGCGGCCTCAAGGCCGGTGATGAGCAGCGCAACCCGCTGGCCCAGCAATTGGTGATGCTGCGCTTCTCACGGCGCTTCGGGGAAGGCAGCGGCATTGGTCAGCTGGCGCGCCTGGTCAACCGCCAGGACTCCCATGCAGCGCGTAACCTGCTGGCCGCGCCGCCGGCCGACGTGCACAGCCTTGCCCTCAAGCACGAGCAGGACCGGGCTTTCGACCGCCTGCTGCTCGACGGCCTTAACCGCGGTGCCGAAGGCCCGCAGGGCTATCGCAGCTACCTGCGCACCCTTGGCCGCTACCGGCCTCCACTCGACACCGCATTTGACGACCCCGCGTGGGAGCAATGGGCGGGCAGGGTGCTGCACAGCTTCGAGGACTTCCAGTTGCTGTGTGCCGTGCGCCGTGGCGCCTGGGGTGTCGAAGGCCTCAACGAACGGGTGGCGCGGGTACTGCACAATGCCGGGCTGATCGACAGCCAGCAGCCCTGGTACGAAGGCCGCCCGGTGTTGGTAACCCGCAATGACTACGGCTTGGGCCTGATGAACGGTGATATCGGCATCGCTTTGCGCCTGCCGGATGAGCACGGTGAGCCGCTGCTGCGCGTAGCCTTCCCGCGTAACGACGGCAGTGGTGGTGTGCGTTTCGTTCTGCCGAGCCGGCTCAATGAAGTGGAAACGGTATTTGCCATGACCGTACACAAGTCCCAGGGCTCGGAGTTCAGCCACACGGCCCTGGTGCTGCCGGATGCGCTCAACCCGGTGCTGACCAAGGAACTGGTGTACACCGGCATCACCCGGGCCAAGCACTGTTTCAGCCTGGTGGAGCCACGCCAGGGCATTTTCGAAGAAGCGGTGGCGCGCAAGGTGCGGCGTATTTCCGGGTTGATGCTGGAACAGGTGTAAGACCGCGGGGCCCTATCGCCGGCAAGCCAGCTCCCACAGGTGCAGCACAGCTTTCAAAGGCTGTGCTGCACCTGTGGGAGCTGGCTTGCCGGCGATGGGGCCATCAATCCCGATACATGAAGCAGCTCATTCCTACAACCATGCGGCCATGTGCTATCGTTGCGCCGATATCGGAAGGGACTTTAAGAGATTTCCCACATGAAGGTGGCCGCAAGGCGAGTGACAAGCTGTGCGCTTTCGCTATTGCTGGCCGTCCTGTTCCTTTGCGCAGGCCCTGCCCAGGCAGACCCCGGCACAACCGCCGCCCAGGCGCAGCAACGTGCCAAGGCCGTCACCCAAGTGGTACTCGGCATCTTCAGTTACGCCCGCTGGCCCGTCGAACCTTCACCCTTGCGCTTGTGCCTGGTCGGCCCGACCGAATACGCCGATGACCTGATCAAAGGCCATGTGCAGGAGTCCGGCCGCCCGCTGCAGGTGCGGCGCCTGCTGGCAGAAGACACTCAGGTTGCCCAGGCCTGCGATGCCATTTACATCGGCAAACTTGACCAAGGCCAGCGTGATCGGCTGTTCGAGCGTGTCAGCGGCCACCCGGTACTGAGCATCAGCGAAGCGAACGACCCGTGCACGGTGGGCAGCCTGTTCTGCCTGCGGGTCAGCGACCAGCAGGTGGCCTTTGACATCAACCTCGACTCGGTGGCGCGTTCCGGGGTACGCATCCACCCCAGTGTGCTGCAATTATCGCGGCGCCGGGCGGTGCAGCCATGAAGCCGACCCGCAAGCATGGTGTGCGCCCGACCCTGCGCTCGGTGCTTGGCCGTGGCCACCTCAGCGTTGCCTTGCTCGCCGTGGGCCTGGCCGGTATTTCACTCACCCTGTTGGGCGTGCTCGCCCTGCGCGTCTACGCCAACCACAACCTGCACCTGATCGCCCGTTCGATCAACTACACCGTGGAAGCGGCAGTGGTATTCGACGACAGTGCCGCAGCCAATGAATCGCTGGCACTGATCGCCAGTAAAGAGGAAGTGGCCGAGGCCAAGGTCTTCAACGGCGAAGGCGGGCTGCTGGCGCACTGGCAACGCGCCGATACTGGCATGCTCGCCAAGCTTGAAGTGCAGGTTGCCACTGCCTTGCTGGATGAGCCGATCAACCTGCCGATCCTGCACCAGCAACAGCAGGTCGGGCACATCGAGCTGGTCGGCCAGGGCCGTAGCCTGTTGCTGTTTTTGCTCAGCGGCCTGGCTGGCATCCTGTTCTGCACGATTCTCAGCGCCTTGGCGGCCCAGTATCTGTCACGGCGCCTGCTCAACGACATCACTCGCCCGCTACGTGGCCTGGCCAGTGTCGCCCACGCCGCTCGCCGCGAGCGCAGTTTCGACCGCCGTGTGCCGGAGGCGCCGATTGCCGAACTCAACGAACTGGGCAACGACTTCAACGCCCTGCTCGACGAACTCGAGGTATGGCACAGCCACCTGCAGAACGAAAACCAGACCCTGGCCCACCAGGCCAGCCACGACAGCCTGACCGGCCTGCCCAACCGCGCCTTCTTCGAAGGGCGCCTGAACCGCAGCGTGCGTAACGCTGCGCGGCAGCAGGACCACCTGGCGCTGCTGTTCCTGGACAGCGACCACTTCAAGCAGATCAACGACACCCTCGGCCATGCCGTGGGTGACGAAGTACTGATCAGCGTGGCCGACCGTGTGCGTGCCCAACTGCGCGAGCACGACCTGGTGGCACGCTTGGGCGGTGATGAGTTCGCGGTACTGCTCACACCTTTGCAGTCGCGCGAGGACGCCGAGCTCATCGCCGAGAAGATTGTTGCCAGCATGAAGCTGCCCGTGCAGCTGGACAGTGGCCGCAGTATCGCCACCTCACTGAGTGTCGGTATTGCCTATTACCCGGATGACGGCGCTGACCCCGCCAGTCTTCTCAATGCCGCCGATGCGGCGATGTACCAGGCCAAGCGCAAACGCCGAGGCCATTGGCAAGTGGCGCAGACGGAACGGTCCGCCAATGAAATCAAAAACAGGAGTTGAACCCGTGATACACGCTTTACGTTTTCCCCTTTGGGCCTTGTTGCTCGCCGTGCTGGCGCTGACCGGTTGCCAGAGCGCACCCCCCAAGGGCCTGACCCCCGAACAGATTGCCGTACTCAAGCGCGAAGGCTTTACCCCAACCGATGAAGGCTGGGCCTACGACTTGTCTGGCAAGGTGCTGTTCGGCAGCGACCTGGATGGCCTTAACGGCCCGAGCCAGGCGATTGTCGAGCGCATTGGCAAGGCGCTGCTTGGCGTTGGCATCCAGGGTGTACGGGTGGACGGGCATGCCGATTCGTCGGGCAAGGCGGCGTACAACCAGCAGCTGTCCGAACGCCGTGCGCAGAGCGTGACCAAGGCACTGGTAGGGGTTGGCATGCAGGCGCAGAATATCCAGAGCCGTGGCCTGGGTAGCAGCCAGCCGGTGGCGGACAACCGCACCAGTGCCGGGCGTACCGAGAACCGTCGGGTGTCGATAGTGGTGGCGTCCTACTGACCGCTGTCCTCTGAGCTATCACATTTCTCTGTAGGAGCAGCCTTGTGCTGCGAAGAGGCCAGACCAGGCACAGCAGTTGTATTGCCATGACTGGCCCCTTCGCAGCACAAGGCTGCTCCTACAAAGGAGCTATGCAGCCCCATTATTCCTGGGCAAAGCGCATCTCGCGGGTTTCCCCCATCAACAACGGCGCATTCGCCTCAGTCACCCCACGGATGTAATCCCACAACAGGGTAATCCGCTTCAACTTGCGCAAATCCTCCCGGCAATACATCCAGAATTGCCGCGTCACCTCGATCTCCTCCGGCAGCACCGTCACCAGTCGCGGGTCTTGCGCCGCAAGGAAACACGGCAGTATCGCCAACCCACGCCCCTGCAGTGCGGCCGTGTACTGGGCAATCACGCTGGTACTGCGCAAGTGCGCGCTGGCGCCGGGAATCAGGTTGGCCAGGTACAAAAGCTCCGAACTGAACGCCAGGTCGTCCACGTAACTGATGAACGGGTGCCTGGCCAGGTCGGCCACCTGGCGGATCGGGGTGTGGCTGTCCAGGTAGTCTTGGGTCGCATACAGCCGCAAGCGGTAATCGCACAGTTTGCAGCACACATAAGGCCCATGCTCCGGCCGCTCCAATGCAATGACGATGTCCGCCTCGCGCTTGGACAGGCTGATGAAGTGCGGCAGTGGCAGGATATCCACCGAGATCGCGGGGTAGGCATCAACGAAGTGGCTTAACTGCGGGGTGATGAAAAAGCTGCCGAAGCCCTCGGTGCAGCCCATGCGCACATGCCCCGACAACGCCACGCCCGACCCGGACACCTGCTCGCACGCCATGTGCAGCGTGCTTTCGATCGACTCGGCATAGCCGAGCAAGCGTTGGCCCTCGGCGGTAAGGACAAAGCCGTTGGTCCGCGATTTTTCGAACAGCAACGTGCCCAGCGCCCCTTCCAGCGAGCTGATGCGCCGCGACACCGTGGTGTAGTCCACGCTCAGGCGTTTGGCGGCGCTGCTGGCTTTGCGGGTGCGCGCCACTTCGAGGAAAAACTTCAGGTCGTCCCAGTTGAGCGCGCTCAGGGATGTGAGGTCTTTTTGCATGATGATCCGGTTTTTTTGTGCGTTCTTGTTGGATGTTTGCACATCTATACTCGAAACAAGCCTCAGGACGCCACCTCGCGTTTGCTTGGCGCTGGCGATCTCGTCCCGACAATAATTCCAAGGAGAACGCAGATGAACGCACCGCAGTCCCCTAACAGCACCAAGATCGAGCAGGTGAAGCTGCTGATCGACGGCCAGTGGGTCGAATCGAAAACTACCGAATGGCGCGACATCGTCAACCCGGCCACCCAAGAGGTGCTGGCGCGCGTGCCGTTCGCCACTGTCGAGGAAGTCGACGCTGCTGTAGCCGCTGCCCACCGCGCCTTCCAGACCTGGCGAAATACCCCGATCGGCGCGCGCATGCGCATCATGCTCAAGCTGCAGGCGCTGATCCGCGAACACACCAAACGCATTGCCCAGGTGCTCAGCGCCGAGCAGGGCAAAACCCTGGCCGACGCTGAAGGCGACATCTTCCGGGGCCTGGAAGTGGTCGAACACGCCGCGTCCATTGGCACCCTGCAAATGGGCGAATTCGCCGAGAACGTCGCGGGCGGTGTCGATACCTATACCCTGCGCCAGCCAATCGGCGTATGCGCCGGTATCACCCCGTTCAACTTCCCGGCAATGATCCCGCTGTGGATGTTCCCCATGGCCATCGTCTGCGGCAACACCTTCGTGCTCAAACCGTCCGAGCAGGATCCGCTGTCGACCATGCTGCTGGTCGAGCTGGCGCTTGAAGCCGGCGTACCGGCGGGCGTGCTCAACGTAGTGCACGGTGGCAAGCAAGTGGTGGACGCCATCTGCACGCACCAGGACATCAAGGCCATTTCCTTCGTCGGCTCTACTGAAGTTGGTACCCACGTGTACAACCTTGGCAGCCAGCACGGCAAGCGCGTGCAGTCGATGATGGGCGCCAAGAACCACGCGGTGGTGCTGCCCGATGCCAACCGCACGCAAACCGTCAACGCCCTGGTCGGTGCCGCCTTCGGCGCGGCGGGCCAGCGCTGCATGGCCACCTCGGTGGCGGTGCTGGTGGGCAAGGCCCGTGAGTGGCTGCCCGACATCAAGGACGCGGCGAGCAAGCTCAAGGTCAATGCCGGCTGCGAACCGGGCACCGACGTGGGCCCGGTGGTTTCCAAGCGCGCCAAGGAGCGTGTGCTGGGCCTGATCGAAAGCGGCATCAAGGAAGGCGCCAAGCTGGAACTCGACGGCCGCGAGGTCACTGTGCCGGGTTACGAGCAAGGCAACTTCGTTGGCCCAACCCTGTTCTCGGGCGTGAAGACCGACATGCAGGTGTATACCCAGGAAATCTTCGGCCCGGTGCTGGTAACCCTGGAGGTCGATACCCTCGATGAGGCCATCGCGCTGGTCAACGCCAACCCGTTCGGTAATGGCACCGGCCTGTTCACCCAGAGCGGCGCGGCGGCGCGCAAGTTCCAGAGCGAAATCGATATCGGCCAGGTCGGCATCAACATTCCGATCCCTGTACCGGTCCCGTTCTTCAGCTTCACCGGCTCCCGTGGCTCCAAACTCGGCGACCTCGGCCCGTACGGCAAGCAAGTGGTGCAGTTCTACACTCAGACCAAGACCGTCACCGCCCGCTGGTTCGATGACGACAGCGTCAATGACGGTGTGAACACCACCATCAGCCTGCGCTAAGGAGAAGTCATGCGTATTGCATTCATCGGCTTGGGCAACATGGGCGCGCCCATGGCCCGCAACCTGATCAAGGCCGGGCACCAACTGAACCTGTTCGACCTCAACAAGGCCGTGCTGGCCGAGCTGGCAGAACTGGGTGGGCAGATCAGCCCCTCGCCCAAGGACGCGGCGGCCAACAGCGAGCTGGTGATCACCATGCTGCCGGCTGCGGCCCATGTGCGCAGCGTGTACCTGAACGAAGATGGCGTGTTGGCCGGTATTCGTGCCGGTACGCCTACCGTGGACTGCAGCACCATCGACCCGCAGACCGCCCGTGATGTGTCCAGGGCGGCAGCGGCCAAGGGCGTGGACATGGGCGACGCGCCGGTGTCCGGTGGCACTGGCGGCGCGGCGGCCGGCACCCTGACCTTCATGGTCGGCGCCAGCGCCGAGCTGTTCGCCACGCTCAAGCCGGTACTGGAGCAGATGGGCCGCAACATCGTGCACTGCGGTGAAGTCGGCACCGGGCAGATCGCCAAAATCTGCAACAACCTGCTGTTGGGCATCTCGATGATCGGTGTGTCCGAGGCCATGGCCCTGGGCAACGCGCTGGGCATCGATACCAAGGTGCTGGCCGGCATTATCAACAGCTCGACCGGGCGCTGCTGGAGTTCGGATACCTACAACCCGTGGCCGGGCATTATCGAGACGGCGCCGGCATCGCGTGGCTATACCGGCGGCTTTGGTGCCGAACTGATGCTCAAGGATTTGGGGCTGGCCACCGAAGCGGCACGCCAGGCGCACCAACCGGTGATCCTCGGCGCCGTGGCCCAGCAGCTGTATCAGGCCATGAGCCTGCGTGGCGAGGGAGGCAAGGACTTCTCGGCCATCGTCGAGGGTTATCGCAAGAAAGATTGACGCAAGAGGTGGGCTTCATCGCGGGCCAGGCGGCCTTCCCTCTGTAACTGCGCACCAGAGGGAAGGGCACCTGCCCCGCGATTTTTTTTGCCTGTTCCGGCCCTATCGCAGGCAAGCCGGGCTCCCACAGGTACAGCGCTGGGTTGAAGGCCAGTGCTGTATCTGTGGGAGCCCGGCTTGCCGGCGATAGGGCCGGTGAAGTTTACAAATCAGGCGAAGACGAAATACTTGCGCACGGTCTCGACCACTTCCCAGGTGCCTTTCATCCCGGGCTCGATCACGAACACGTCACCGGCCTTCAGGTGCTTCGGCTCTTCGCCTTCCGGGGTGATGATGCAGTAGCCATCAAGGAAGTGGCAGAACTCCCACTTCTCGTAGTTGACCTCGAACTTGCCCGGGGTGCAGATCCAGGTGCCCATGATCTTGCTGCCGTCGGCCGACAGGTAGGCATTGAGGTTGACGGTGTGCGGATCGCCGCCGATGCGCTTCCACTTGGTAGCGTCCACGACCGGCGTCGGGCAGGTTTCGCGCAGCACGGTGATGAAATCGGACATGGGACAACTCCTGGTGACTGGTTGAATGACGGGTCACCATAGGGCCATCGGCCGAGCCGCAGTTGCCTGGGCTCGACGTCCAGCTGTCTGGTCGCGCTATGCCAGACGTTTGATATTGGCTACGCCCACCAGTACCGCACAAAGTGGAAGAACACCGGCGCGGCAAAGCACACCGAGTCCATGCGGTCGAGCATGCCGCCGTGGCCTTCGATCATGTGGCCCCAGTCCTTCACCCCGCGGTCGCGCTTGATCGCCGACATCACCAGCCCGCCGAAGAAGCCCATGGCGTTGACCGCCAACGCCATCAGCGCGGCCTGCCAGAAGGTGAACGGGGTGATCCAGCACAACAGGGCGCCGATCAGCGTGGCCAGTGCCACGCCGCCGGCCAACCCTTCCACGGTCTTGGACGGTGACAGGTTGGGGGCCACCTTGTGCTTGCCAAACAACTTGCCGCACACGTATTGCAGCACGTCGCTGATCTGCACCACCAGGATCAGCCAGGCGATCAGCAGCAGGTTGCGCCCCTCGTAGCCGGGGATGTCCAGGGTCATCAAGGCGGGTACCGACGACACGCAGTACACCGCGATCATCAGCCCCCACTGCACCTTTGACGCCCGTTCGAGAAAGCGCGTGGTATCGCCGCCGAAGCTGGCCAAAATCGGCAGCAGCAGGAACAGGTACACCGGGATGAAGATGCTGAACAGGCCGTACCAGTCCATGGCGATCAGCACGTACTGCACCGGCAATGCCACATAAAACGCTGCCACCAGCGCCGGGTAGTCGCTGCGCCGGGTCGGGGTGAGGGTCATGAACTCGCGCAGGGCGTAGAACGACACGCCATAGAACAGCACGATCACGCCGTATTTACCGAACAGGAAGGCGATGCCGATCACCAGCACCATCACCCACCAGGCGTTGATGCGGGCGTTGAGGTTGTCGATCACCGCGTGTGGCGCCGGGCCGGCGCGCCACTTGAGCAGGCGGCCGGTCACGCTGGCGAGCAGCAGCAGGGCGCCGATGCCGGCGAACAGGGAAAGGGTGTTGTCGTCCATGTCAGGCATCCTTCGGGGCCAGGGTCAGCAGGGCCTGGCTGGCCCGCTCGAGAAAGGCCTGCTTGCTTTCATCAGCGTGCAGGTGCAGCGGTTCGCCAAAGCTCAGTGTGCACAGCAACGGCAGGGGCAGGGCACGGCCTTTGGGCATCACCCGGTTGAGGTTGGCGATCCATACCGGTACCAGCTCGACGTCGGGGTTGGCCGCAGCCAGGTGGTACAACCCGCTTCTGAACGGCATCAATGGCTCGTCGCCCAGGTTACGCGTGCCTTCCGGGAAGAAGATCAGCGAGTCACCTTGGGCCACGGCCTCAAGGATCGGCTGTAGCGGGCTGCCTTGGCCTTCGCTGCGTTGGCGGTCGATCAATACGCCGTTGAACACCTTGCGAATGAGAAAATCGCGCATGCCCGGCTTGGCCCAGTAGTCCGCACCGGCCACCGGGCGGGTGCGTTTGCGCAAGGGTTGCGGCAGTGAAGCCCACAGCAGCACGAAGTCACCGTGGCTGCTGTGGTTGGCGAAGTACAAGCGCTGTACCGGCAGCGGCGTGCACCCCAGCCACAGCGCGCGGGCGCCCGTGATCAGGCGGGCGGCGGAGGTGATGAGGTAGGCGGTCAGGTTGGCGAGCATGGATCGGTGGTCATCCCTTCAAAGGCAGTGTCAGCAGGGTAGCCAAAGCCAGCGACAGCTGCAGGCCCAGGCACACTGCCTGGCGGCGCAACAGGTTCAACGCGGCTTGGTTGCGTTCAGGCCAGGCGCGGGCGTCCGTGGCCTGCGGTTTCAGTTTCAGCTCGAACAGGGCGCGGTCCAAGGCCTGAGTGTCTGCTGCCAGGTGGTTGCTGCTGGCGAGGTGGGTGAACAGGTCGGCATCTATGGCCACGCGGATGGCCCAGTACTTGTGCATCACGCCAAGCACCAGCAGCACCCCGCACAGCAAGCTAGCCAGCGGCTGAAGGGGTGCACCCAACAAAGGTGCAAGGCCGTAGGCCAGGGCCAGCAGGGTGAGGCCGTCGGACAAGCGTTCCAGCTGTTTGCCGCGACCCAGCAGGCTAGCCACCACACGCAGGTTCATGGCTGTGCTCCAAGCTGTTGCAGGGCCCGCCGGTGTGCCAGGTGCAGGACGATGCCGGGGCGGGCTTTGCGGATCAGTGCTTCGGCCTGCTGGGCGTTGCTGCAGCGGCCGGAGAGCAGCAGCCAAGCGGCCACGGCGCTGGCGCTGCGCGAATAGCCCAGAGCGCAGCAGACCAGTACGGGGCCTTGGGCGCGCAGGCGTTCGATGGCCTCGGCGGCCTGCTGTAGCAGGACAACGTCCGGCGCTATCAGATCCAGGGTAGGGAAACACTGATACTCAAAGGCTGACTCGGCCGTTGTAGGAGCGGCCTTGTGTCGCGAAAGGGGCGCGAAGCGGCCCCGGTTTTTCAGCTTCGCAGCAGACATTGCCGGGGCTGCTGCGCAGCCCTTTCGCGACACAAGGCCGCTCCTACAACGGTTGGCGCTGCCTTGAGCTTTGCACGGCAGCTCGGCGCACAAATCGACAAGCGCAGCGAACTGCGTGCTGCGCCCAGGGATCCTCCCCAGATACACGCCATCGCACACGTCATCGGCCTGTGGGTGGTGCCGGGTCCATAGCCGCGAATTGACCCACGCGCCGACCAAATACGGTGACAGCAGCCAGCTGGCCGCATTCGACAAGCGCCCATCGGCGCCTTTCTGAAACCCGCCTGCACCCAACACACCATAGTTCAGCGCAACCAGCGCCAGCGACACGGCCGGCCAGGCCAACCACAACCAGGCGCCGCCCGACACAACGGCAGGCACAGCGCACAAAATAGCGCCCACGGCATAGTAGAACGCCACCCGCCAGCGCTTGGCATCCTGTGCAAGGCGCGCCTGTTGCCAGGGCAGTCGCCCCTGATACGGCCACAGCCAGACGCAGGCAAACCCCGCCAATGCCCCCGTGGGTACATCGATAAAATGATGCTGCCAGGTGGTCAGTACCGACACCCCGATCAACGCCATCCAGCCATGCATCAGCCATCGCCAGGGCTGGCGCTGCACATGCCGGGCAAACATCGTCCAGATGATCACCAGCAGCGCAATGTGCAGCGATGGCGCCTGGTTGAACGGCTTGTCGAAGCCCATCAGCACATCGAACAGCCAGCCGAACAGCCCACCCAGCTCCGGCCGTTCGAAGGTGAACCGTAGCGGCCACAGCAGGAAGCAGGTGACGCTGATCACTTGTGCGCTGAGCAGTGCCAGCGCGTGCCGGTCCATTTCCTGGCGCGTGCGCGGCAGCAGGAAGGACAGCCCGTAGAGCAAATCGATCGACCAGTACGGGATGATCGTCCAGGGCCACAGCGGCATGCCGCGTTCCCAGTCGAACACCAGGCTGCCGACATCACTGCGCCCGGCCGTATGGTTGTTCGCCAGCCCGTAGCTGAGGAAGAACAACGGCCCCAGCAGCAGAAGCCAGAACACGCCCCGGCGGACCAGCCCTGGCTCGCGTGGTGGGTTCATTCAGCGCACCCGCTGTGCCAGGCTGACGCTGAAAATACCCCATTCATCGATGCGCTGGGCCAGCTTGCGGAAGCCGGCTGCCTCTACCAACTGGTCCATTTCGGCCTGGCTGCGGCGTCGCATCACCCAGGCCTCGCCACCCCTGTGGCTGGTAAGGGCGCGGGCGATCATCTCCAGTTGCGGGTGCCACGGCTGGCCGGTGTAGACCAGATAACCGCCATCTTCCACGGCATCGGCCAGGCCGGCCAGTGAGTTGCCCACCAGTTGGTTGCTGGGGAACAGTTCGTAGAGCCCCGAGACCACCGCCAGGGTCGGCGGCTGCTCCATCGTGGCCAGGCTCTGGCGGTCGAAGGCATCCCCTTGGACGAAGCGGGCAATGTCGGCCAGGCCCTTCTCAGTGATCAGCGCGCTGCCTTGCTGCACGTTCAGCTCGCTGTAGTCGCGCAGCAGGATCGAGTCCGGCAACTGCTCAAGGTCTTGCAGGGCTTCGAGGATGTAGCGGCCATGGCCGGCGGCGATATCGACAATGTGCACAGGCCGCTGTTGTTCGCGCAGCCGAGCGATGGCCAAGCGCAGCAGTTCCTCGACGTGCAGCTTGCGCTGGCGAATGCCACGCCAGCCAATGGCGTCGAGGTAGTTCTGGTCGACCAGGCGGCCCAGCTTGCCCTTGCCGGTGGGTTGGTTGCGGTACACGTAGTCGAGGGTGCTGCCCGAATCGAAGCCGGTGTCGAAGCCCAGTTTCACACCCGTAGACAGCCCCTTGCCCAGGCTTAGCCCCGCGCGGGTGGCGCGCCAGTAAAGGTCACGCGGCGAGTGGCGTGGCAACGGTGCAGCCAGGCTTTCGGCTTCGGCGCAACTGGCGCCGGTCTTGTCGGCATCGAGCAGTGACGGCAGGGCGGCGGGGCTGGCGAAGCAGTGTTCCACAAACCGCTCGATGCGCTTCAGGGCATGGGCCCGGTCACGCTCGCCAAGGGTGTCGTGGAAGAAGCCCGGCAGGATGTGCATTTCCTTGCGCGTGCTGCCAAGGCGTTCGAAAAAGCGTTCCTGCGGCTGGCGCTCGACCACGAAGTCGGCCCCGGATACCAGCAACTGGGTCGGGACCTGGATGGCCTGGGCATCCGCCACCACGCGGTCAGCGGCTTCGTACAGGCCCAGCAGCATGGTCACCGAAATCGGCCGGCTGATCAGCGGGTCGGCCACGTACGACATGACACGCTCGGGGTCGTGTGTAAGCAGGCGTGGCTTGACGTAGCTGTTGACGAAGAAGTTGCCGCGCAAGGCCTTGAGCAGCTTCAGGCCAGGGCGGGCGAATGGCACGTACAGCTTGACCTTGAACGCTGGCGAGGCCAGCACCAGGCAGCGCACCTTGGGCGCGTAGTCGTGGGCCCAGGTGGCAATCAGCACAGCGCCGACGCTTTGCGCCAGCACCACCAGGTCGTGCTCGACGATGCCGTGATGGGCCTGGATATGTTCGATGAAGGTTTGCACGTCGCGCACGCTGGTGGCGAACCCCGGGCTGTCGCCACGTGCGCCTGGCGACTGGCCATGGGCGCGGGCATCCCAGGCGAAGAAGTCGTAGCCCGGCATGTCCAGCTCATCAGCCAGGTGGGCCATGCGCCCGCCGTGTTCATGGCCGCGGTGGAACATTACCACGGCTCGGCGGGGCTGGTGCTCGTTACGGGTGGCAGGCCAATGACGGTAGTGCAACTCGACACCGTCATGGGTAGAGAAGTGCAGCGCTTGCGCTTGGCGCATGTTCAACATCCTTATTTGCGGCGGCTTTGGGCTCAGCGGGTTTCGGCCAGCCCCTGGCGAACCCGGTTGTAGAGGGTATAGAGCGACAGCGCGAGGATGACCAGCAGCAAACCATTGATCCAGCTGCCGTTCAGCAGGCCAAAGGCGACGCCGGTACCCAGCACGCCGAAGGCAAAGGCACGGTCGCTTTTGCCCATGGGGCCGTCATAACGCCGCGAGGCACCGGCCAGCGGGCCCATGACACCGGCGTATTCACTAAAGGTGGCGCACAGCACCACCAGCACCACCAACGTCGGTGAAACCCCGGCCAGCAGGGCGAAGGGCAGGTACAGGGCCGCGTCGGCGATCACGTCGCAGAGTTCGTTGAGGTAGGCGCCCAAGGTAGATTGCTGGCCGAACTCCCTGGCCAGCATGCCGTCGACGGCATTCAGCGCCATGCGCAGCAGCATCCACACCGGGATCAGGATGAACAGCCAGGTAATGTGGGGCAGGGTAGCCAGCAGCAGGCCCAGCAGGATCGATACCACGGCGGCGGCGACGGTGACCTGGTTGGCGGTGACACCGCGGTCGTATAGGTGCTGGACTGCTGGCCGCAACAGGGCCTGGAAGCGGGGTTTGAGCTGGTAGATCGATGCCACCGGAAAATCCTTTTTTCGTGGTGCGGTAGGGCGTTATTGTGTGACAGCATGCTTCGCGGGTAAACCCGTTCCCACATGTTTTGCGTCAACTTGGAAATACCGGTTCTTCTGTGGACACGGGTTTACCCGCGAATGCGCCGTGACAGGCGCTGACGTAACCTCAGGCTTCCATCAACCGTTCAAGCAGTGCTGCGGCATAGCCCGGCAACGCTGCAAAATCCCGCGCGCACACCAGCAACTTGCGATTGGCCCACGCCTCCTCCAACGCCACCCAGTGCAACGGCAGCACGCCCTGCCAGCGCTTCACTGC
This sequence comes from Pseudomonas sp. BP01, assembly GCF_022760795.1. Classification (NCBI taxonomy): domain Bacteria; kingdom Pseudomonadati; phylum Pseudomonadota; class Gammaproteobacteria; order Pseudomonadales; family Pseudomonadaceae; genus Pseudomonas; species Pseudomonas sp. BP01. The sequence continues at coordinate 18,675 of NZ_JAFBKA010000049.1, read as the reverse complement.
TGCCAGCGGCACCACCCCGACGCCGGCCCCGCCTGCAACCATGCGGATCACCCCATCGAAACCCTCGGCCCGCACCCGCACTTGCATACGGCGCCCCTCACGCAGCGCCTGTTCTTCCAGGTACAACGCCAACGCGCTCCCGGCCCCCAGCCCGACATACCCATGCACCAGGCTGTCGATGAAGCGGGGCGCCACCTCACTGGCCAGCGGGTGGCACAAGGGTGTGACCAGTACCAGCGGGTCATCGCGAAAAGGGCGGGTCTGCAGGTGTTCGTTGGGGGCGGCGGTTGAAACGATGCCAAAATCCGCCATGCCCTGGGTAATCGCCAGCACAATGCGCAGGCTCGGCAGCTCTTGCACATCCACGCTGACCCCGGGGTTTTCAGCCAGGTAGCCGGCCAGCAGTTCCGGCAGGTATTCCGTAAGTGCAGCTGTGTTGCATAAAAGGCGTACCTGGCCCTGCTGCCCTTGCGCGTACTGGCCCAGATCAAACTGCAGGCGCTCGACCTGCTGGCCTATCAGGCGTGCATGCTGCAGCAGTGCCTGACCAGCCGGTGTCGGCTGCACGCCCCGGCGGTTACGCTCCAGCAACGGGGTACCCAGCGATGCCTCCATGGCGCGGATGCGCGCGCTGGCTGCCGGCAGCGACAGGTGGCTGCGGCTGGCGCCGGCGGTGATGTTGCCGCACTCCAGGGTGTGCTGGAACAGCTTGAGGTCGATCAGGTCGAAATGCATGTGGCTCTGTCAGTGCAAGAGTCTGGCTAAGTATATGGCAGATTTTCCCGCTGCCCGGAACCCGCCATCATCAGCCCATGACAACCTTGCTTGCTTTCTATCACAACATTGGCCCGGCACTGTCGCTGCTGGTGGTACTGACCTTCCTGCTGGCGGGCGCGGTCAAGGGGGTGATCGGCTTGGGCCTGCCGACCATCGCCATGGGCCTGCTGGGCCTGGCTATGCCGCCGGCGCAGGCTGCCGCGTTGCTGATCGTGCCTTCGACCCTCACCAACCTTTGGCAACTGGCCAGCGGCGGGCACCTGCGGCCGTTGCTGGCGCGGCTGGGGCCGATGCTAACGCTGATCTTCATTGGCACCTTGCTGGGCAGTGCCTGGATGGGTATCGACAGTGGCCCATGGGCCGTGCACGCGCTGGGTGCGGCCTTGCTGGTGTATGCGTTGTACGGGCTGGTCGGCCCGGGCGTGCACCTGGCGCCGGCGCACGAGCGTTGGCTGGGGCCGGCCTGCGGGCTGGTGACGGGGCTGGTCACGGCGGCAACCGGGGTGTTCGTGATACCCGCTGTGCCCTACCTGCAGAGCCTGGGCCTGACCCGTGAACAGATGATCCAGGCCCTGGGCCTGTCGTTCACGGTTTCGACCCTTGCGCTGGCCGTTGGCCTGGCCGGGCAGGATGCCCTCGGTGGCCAGGCGTTGGGGGCTTCGCTGCTGATGCTGGCGCCCGCCTTGCTCGGCATGCTGGCCGGGCAGTGGTTGCGCCAGCGCATCAGCGCGCAGATGTTCAAGCGTTGCTTCTTCATCGGCTTGGCCGCACTCGGCGGCCACTTGCTGATCAACGGCTAGCGCTTGATGCGCTGAGCATGTCGACCCGCTGGATATCGAAATCGCGCTCCAGGTATTCCATGCGCTTTTCAAAAAACGCCTTCATGTGCGGCAAGGCCGAGTGCACGTCCAGCGCGGCCTGGTCGGCCCACACTTCAAAGAATACGAACAGGCTCGGGTCCTGCTGGTCGCGCAGCATGTGGTACTCGATGCAGCCCGGCTCCTGCCGGCTGGGCTCGACGAAGGGGCGGAACAGGGATTCGAACGCATCAGCCATTTCCGGGCGGGTCTTGGCTTTGAGGATGAAGGCGAACTGCTCACTCATGGGGCGCTACTCGGTGATGGGTTGTGAATCGATTCTACGGCAATAATGCTTTGTCCATTCGTGACTTCTGGTCAATTGTATTTTGCCCCGTCATCGCTGTATCCCTCCCCCGCGAGCCTCTAACCTGCCGGCATCAATTTTGACTCGGCCCGGGAGGCCAGCATGAAAAAGATCCTTCTGCTCAATGGTGGTAAACAGTTCGCTCACTCCGAAGGCCGCCTCAACGCGACCTTGCACGAAGCGGCCATCGCTCACCTGGACCGTGCCGGTTTCGATGTGCAGCAAACCTTCATCGACGGCGGCTACGACGTGCAGGCCGAGGTAGAGAAGTTCCTCTGGGCCGATGTCATCGTCTACCAGATGCCGGGCTGGTGGATGGGCGCACCCTGGACCGTGAAAAAGTACATCGACGAAGTCTTTACCGCTGGCCATGGCAGCCTTTACGCCAACGATGGCCGTACCCGTTCGGACCACACCCAGAAGTACGGCAGCGGTGGCCTGCTGCACGGCAAACAGTACATGCTGTCGCTGACCTGGAATGCGCCGCAGCAGGCGTTCGATGACCCGAGTGATTTCTTCGAAGGCAAGGGTGTGGATGCCGTGTACTTCCCGTTCCACAAGGCCAACCAGTTCCTTGGCATGACCAGCCTGCCGACTTACCTGGCGGTGGACGTGATGAAGCGCCCGGATGTGCCAGCGGCGTTGGCAGCCTATGAAGCCCATCTGGACAAGGTGTTTGGCACGGCAAAGTAATGTGTTGCCTGCTCTGGCCTCTTCGCGGGCTCGCCCGCTCCCACAGGTATTACACAGGTCTCAAGCGCTGTGCAGTACTTGTGGGAGCGGGCAAGCCCGCGAAGAGGCCGGTACAGGCGCCTCTGGACTTGGCCTCGACAAGCGGCTATCTAATCCTTGCACAGTCCAACCACAGGCCCAGATGTGAAAACCCGATCCGAAGAACTCCAGGTATTCGTCGCCGTCATCGATTGCGGCTCGATTTCTGCCGCCGCCGAGCAGATGGGCCAGACCCCGTCCGCCGTCAGCCGCACCTTGTCGCGCCTGGAGGGCAAGCTGGGTACCACCCTGGTCAACCGCACCACCCGGCGCATGGACCTCACCGAAGAGGGTCGCTATTTCCTTGAGCGCTCACGGTTGATCCTGGAGCAGATGGACGAGATGGAAGAGCGCCTGTCGATGAACCACCAGACGCCCACCGGGCGCTTGCGCATCAACGCCGCTGCGCCGTTCATGCTGCATGCCATCCTGCCGTGGATCGGTGAGTTCCGTCGCGAGTACCCAGGCATCGAGCTGGAACTGAACACCGATGACCTGATCATCGACCTGCTGGAGCAAAGCACCGATGTGGCGATCCGCATCGGCGAACTGGCCGACTCCAGCCTGCACGCGCGCAACCTGGGGTGCAGCCCGGTGCAGGTGCTGGCCAGCCCGGCGTACCTTGAGCAGCACGGCACGCCGCAGCGGGTCGAAGACCTTGCCAACCACTGCCTGCTCGGCTTCAGCCAGCCCGAATCGCTCAACCATTGGCCGCTGCGCCACGCCCAGGGTGACCGCTTCAGCATCCGCCCGGCACTGATCGCCTCCAGCGGCGAGACCCTGCGCCAGCTGGCACTGGCCGGCGAGGGCATCGTCAGCCTGTCGCACTTCATGACCCACGAGGACATCCGCGCCGGGCGCCTGCAAGTGCTCCTGGCGGAGGCCAACAATGGCTACCGCCAGCCGATCCACGCGGTGTACTACCGCAATACCCAGCTGGCGCTGCGTATTCAGTGCTTCCTCGACTTTATCCAGCGCAAGCTGGCGATGTACGCCTGCTGAGTTGCCTGAACGCGACAGATCCTGTCCACAGGCGGCGAAATTTCCTACGGTTGATTGCACAGTCGAAACGCTTCGGCCTTACTGACTGCTCAACAAAAACAACACCAAGGAAGTGTCATGCGTATTGTCCCGTTCCAGTACCTGGCTCTCGCAGCCGCGATCCTGAGCTGTTCCTCGGTTTATGCCGCCACGCTGGAGGGCGGCGCGGTGGCTGCACCCGATCAATATGGTGCACAGGTAGCCGCCGATATTCTGAAAAAGGGTGGCAACGCGGTAGACGCCGCAGTGGCCACGGCCTTCACCCTGGCGGTGACTTACCCGGAGGCCGGTAACATCGGTGGTGGTGGGTTCATGACATTATTCGTCGACGGCAAGCCCTACTTCCTCGATTACCGCGAAGTCGCGCCTAAGGCTGCTACACGCAACATGTACCTGGACGACAAGGGCAAGGTCATCGAAAACCTCAGCCTGGTCGGGGTTCGCGCCGCGGGTGTGCCTGGCACGGTGATGGGCCTTTGGGAGGCGCACCAGAAGTTCGGCAAGCTGCCCTGGAGCGAGCTGCTGACCCCGGCCATCGGCTATGCGAAAAACGGCTTCAAGGTAGCTGAAAAACAGTACCAGTACCGCAACGATGCCCAGGGCATGTTCAAGACGGCGACCAACTTCAATGACTACTTCGGCAACATGAAGGTCGGCGAGCTGTTCAAGCAGCCAGAAATGGCCCAGACCCTGGAACGCATCGCTGACAAGGGCGTGAGCGAGTTCTACCAAGGCAAGACCGCCGACCTGCTGGTGGCGCAGATGCAGGCTGACAAGGGCCTGATCACCAAGGATGACTTGAAGGATTACAAAGCCGTATGGCGTGAGCCGATGGCGGTGAGCTGGCGTGGCAACGTGGTCTACACCGCGCCACCGCCAAGCTCTGGTGGCGTCGCCTTGGCCCAGCTGTTGGGCATCAAGGAAGACCGCGCGGCGGACTTCAAGGGGGTGGCGCACAACTCGGCGCAGTACATCCACCTGTTGGCCGAAATCGAGAAGCGCGTATTCGCCGACCGTGCCGACTACCTGGGCGACCCGGCCTTTACCAAGGTGCCGGTGGACCAACTGGTGGCCAAGGACTACCTGGCCAAGCGCGCCGCGCAGGTCAACCCGAAGGCCATTTCCGCCACCGACAAGGTCAAGCCGGGCCTTGAACCGCACCAGACCACGCATTTCTCGATCGTCGACAAGCAGGGCAACGCGGTCAGCAACACCTACACCCTCAACCTCGACTACGGCAGCGGCGTGGTGGTGAAGGGCGCAGGCTTCCTGCTCAACGACGAGATGGATGACTTCAGCGCCAAGCCAGGCGCTGCCAATGCCTTTGGCGTAGTCGGTGGCGATGCCAACGCAATCGAGCCGGGCAAGCGCATGCTGTCATCGATGAGCCCCAGCCTGATGACTCGCGATGGCAAGGTCGAGCTGGTCATCGGTACCCCGGGGGGCTCGCGGATCTTCACCTCGATCTTCCAGGTCATGAACAACCTGTACGACTACGGTATGCCGCTGGACAAGGCGGTGGCGGCGCAGCGCGTGCACCATCAGTTGCTGCCCAAGGACACCATCTACTTTGACAGCTATGCACCTCTGACCGGGCCGGTAGCGGATGAACTGAAGCAGATGGGCTATGTGCTGGAGGACCAGGGCTGGGAGATGGGCGATATCCAGGCAATCCGGGTGGATGGGGCGAAGCTTGAGACCGCTTCCGATCCGCGTGGGCGTGGGGTGGGGATGATCGTCAAGTAAGCGGACACCTGTATCGGCCCTATCGCCGGCAAGCCAGCTCCCACAGGGACACCGATGCCCACGAGGCCTGTGCGGTCCCTGTGGGAGCCTGGCTTGCCGGCGATAGGGCCGCAAAGCGGCCCCAGGTTACCCAGATCAGACTCGGAACTGGCTGACCAGCATCTGCAACTGCCCACCCAACCGCGCCAGCTCAACGCTCGACGCTGCCGTCTCGTCACTGGCCGCCGCCGTCTGCTCGGACACATCACGCACATTCAGGATGCTGCGGCTGATCTCTTCAGCCACTGCACTCTGTTGCTCCGCCGCCGCAGCAATCTGTTGGTTCATCGACTGGATGCTCGACACCGTGCTGGTGATGTTCTCCAGCGAGGCCCCGGCCTTACGTGCCAGTTCGACGCTGCTGTCGGTCAAGGTACGGCTGCCCTGCATGGCGTTCGCCACTTGCTGGGTCCCATCCTGCAGGCTGGCAATCAGCGCTTCGATTTCTTCGGTGGACTTCTGCGTGCGCTGGGCCAGGCCACGCACTTCGTCGGCGACCACGGCAAAACCACGACCGGCCTCGCCGGCACGCGCCGCCTCGATCGCCGCATTGAGCGCCAGCAGGTTGGTCTGTTCGGCCACCGACTTGATCACGTCCATCACGCTGCCGATCTTCTGGCTTTCCTGCTGCAGCAGGTTCATGGCCTCGGTAGAGCGGTGCATGTCCTCGGCCAGGCGTTCGATCTGGCCAATCGCCTCGCCTACCACGCGGTCGCCGGCGCGGGCTTCGTCGTCGGCACCGGTGGCGGCATGCGAGGCCTGCTCGGCATTGCGCGCCACTTCCTGAACGGTGGCGGCCATTTCGTGCATGGCGGTGGCCACCTGGTCGGTCTCGACCTTCTGGCTGTTGGCGCCGGCACTGGTCTGTTCGGTGACTGCCGACAGCTCTTCGGCGGCGCTGGCAATTTGGGTGACGCCATCGCGGATGCCGGTGATCAGCTCGCGCAGGGTGGTGCCCATACGCGCGATGCCTTGCTGCAGCACGCCCAGTTCGTCGCGGCGGGTGATGCGCGCATGCTGGGTGAGGTCGCCGCTGGCGATCTTTTCTACCGCTACCAGGGTTTCACGCAGTGGGCCGGTGATCTGGCGGGTGATCAGTACCGCTGCCAGGATGCCGACCAGCAGCGCCAGCAGGGTAGCGATGGCCTGCAGGGTGCGGGCCTGGGTGCTCTCGATGTCGCGGCGTTCCAGCTGGATCTGGTACAGCGCATCGCTGCGCTTGACGATATCTGCGCCCTGCACCGTCATTTCGGCGCGCGAGGTGGTGATGTTGGCGACCGCGTCGCGGAACTGGCGCACGGCGTCACGGTAGGCCAGTACCGAGCTTTCGAACTGTTGCAGGCGGGCGTCCTCGGCGGGCAGCTGGCGCTTGAGGTTGCCGATATCGGCTAGCGCTGCATCCAGCTGGCGCAGGGCGGCCTGCTCGTTGGCAGCACTGTTGTCGGCAATGTAGCCGCGCACGTCGATGCGCACCTGCAGCAGTTGCTGGCGGGCCTTGCTGATCAGCTGGTACTGGGCCAGGCGCACGCTGTCAGCCTCTGGGCGCGCCATCACTTGCTGGCTGAGGGCGTCCATGGCCTGGTCGGCGCGGGTGGCCGAACCGTCCATCGCAACGCGCGCAGCGCGGGTAGCGTCGTAGCCTTGGCGCATCTTGTTCAGCGACACCTTGTAGGCGCTGATGGTTGCGCCCAGCTCATTGAGCAGCTTGACGTTGTCCGGGCTTGTGAACGTGCTGGCCAGGTAGGCCTGCTGCTTGCTGAAGGCATCCAGCTTGGTCTGGGTGTTGGCGGCGGCGGTATCGTCGCCGTTGGCGATCATGTACTGCAAGCGCGCAATGCGCAGGTCGGTCAGGTCTTTGTTGAGCTGGCCGATGTCACCCATCCAGTTGCTGCGGTCGATCAGGCTGCCCAGGCTGGTCCAGCCGGTCAGGGCCAGCAGGCCGGTGAGGATCAGCACCAGGCCGAAGCCCAGGCCAAGTTTCAGGTTGACGCTGATGTTGGCGAACCAGCTGTTCATGCACGCTCTCCAGAAGTAGTTTTCGCTCTCTTGATCTTCGATCGCAAGGCGTTGTTGTTCTGGGTGCCCGCTGACTCGTGCAGGGGTTATCGGCAATGATCAGGGAAGCTGAAACGCTTTTTCAGCAAAAGCCCGAGATACTGTTAAATGTGTAGGAGCGGCCTTGTGTCGCGAAAGGGCCGCAAAGCGGCCCCGGCAACATCAGCTCTAACGCTGAAATCCTGGGGCTGCGTTGCAGCCCTTTCGCGACACAAGGCCGCTTCTACAATGATCTCGCCAACCTGTTGAATCGGGTGTTAGAGGCTGCGCGCGCTGAAGGTATCGCAGCTGTTCACCTCACCTTGGGCAAACCCGGCCTTGAACCAACGCACCCGCTGCGCCGAGGTGCCATGGGTGAACGAGTCCGGTACCACGCGGCCGCGGCCTTGCTGTTGCAGGCGGTCATCGCCAATGGCGTTGGCCGCGTTCAGCGCTTCCTCGACGTCACCCGGCTCCAGCCAGTTCAGGCGTTTTTGCGCCTGGTAGGCCCACACCCCGGCCAGGCAGTCGGCTTGCAGCTCCTGGCGCACCAGCAGCCCGTTGTCGCCCTCCATGCGCTGGCCGTTGCGGCGTGCGGCATCGACCTTGGCCGAAACGCCCAGCAGGGTCTGCACATGGTGGCCGATTTCGTGGGCAATCACGTAGGCCTGGGCGAAGTCGCCGGCCGCAGCGAAGCGGGTTTCCATTTCACGGAAGAACGACATGTCCAGGTAAACCCGCTGGTCAGCCGGGCAGTAGAACGGCCCCACCGCTGCCGAAGCAAAGCCACAGGCCGAATTGACCTGGCCGCTGAACAGCACCAGCTTGGGGTCGCGGTATTGCTTGCCGGCTTCGGCAAACAGCGCTTTCCAGGTGTCCTCGGTGTCGCCCAGCACCGAGGCGACGAACTCGGCCTGCTGGTCGTTGGCCGGTGGCGCCTTGGCACCCGTGCCACTGGGTGCCGTCTGCTGTTGCTGCTGTTCCATCTGGCCGGTGAGCTGGCCAAGAATCTGCAACGGGTCCTGCCCGGTGAGCCAGCCGATGCCGACGATCAGCAGAATTGCCCCAAGCCCCAGGCCTTTGCCGCCGCCGAAACGCATGCCGCCGCCACCGCCACCTTCACCCCGGGCATCGACCACGTTGTCGCTGCGTCGGCCTTTTCGCCATTCCATGAGTGCTCTCCCGAGCGTGAAACAAGAAGACAAAGATTAGTTCAGGAACTGCACCACTGTCAGGCCAAGGTGTTAATCCATAACCATTTGGTTATGTATGGAGTGGTCGATTTCAATATTAATCGCGCGCGACCTGCCGGAAACTGTAAGTCCGCCTGCCACGCCCAGGCGTTCACATAATTCCAAGAGAGGAAACCGGCATGCCCGCACAGGACAACAGCCGCTTCGTGATCCGTGATCGCAACTGGCACCCCAAAGCCCTTACGCCTGACTACAAAACGTCCATTGCCCGCTCGCCGCGCCAGGCACTGGTCAGCATTCCACAGTCGATCAGCGAAACCACTGGTCCGAACTTCTCCCACCTGGGCTTCGGCGCCCACGACCATGACCTGCTGCTGAACTTCAACAACGGTGGCCTGCCGATCGGCGAGCGCATCATCGTGGCCGGCCGCGTGGTCGACCAGTACGGCAAGCCTGTGCCGAACACCCTGGTGGAGATGTGGCAAGCCAACGCCGGTGGCCGCTATCGGCACAAGAACGACCGTTACCTGGCACCGCTGGACCCGAACTTCGGTGGTGTCGGCCGTTGCCTGACCGACAGCGACGGCTATTACAGCTTCCGCACCATCAAGCCGGGCCCGTACCCATGGCGCAACGGCCCGAACGACTGGCGCCCGGCGCACATCCACTTCGGCATCAGCGGCCCGTCGATTGCCACCAAGCTGATCACCCAGCTGTATTTCGAGGGTGACCCGCTGATCCCGATGTGCCCGATCGTCAAGTCGATCGCCAACCCTGAAGCTGTACAGCAGTTGATCGCCAAGCTCGACATGAGCAACGCCAACCCGATGGACTGCCTGGCCTACCGCTTCGACATCGTGCTGCGCGGCCAGCGCAAGACCCACTTCGAAAACTGCTGAGGAACCCGCCATGCCAATCGAACTGCTGCCGGAAACCCCTTCGCAGACCGCCGGCCCCTACGTGCACATCGGCCTGGCCCTGGAAGCGGCCGGCAACCCGACCCGCGATCAGGAAATCTGGAACCGCCTGGCCAAGCCAGACGCCCCAGGCGAGCACATTCTGCTGCTTGGCCAGGTGTATGACGGTAACGGCCACCTGGTGCGCGACTCGTTCCTTGAAGTGTGGCAGGCCGACGCCAATGGCGAGTACCAGGATGCCTACAACCTGGAAAACGCCTTCAACAGCTTTGGCCGCACCGCTACCACCTTCGATGCCGGTGAGTGGACCCTGCACACGGTCAAGCCGGGTGTGGTGAACAATGCGGCTGGCGTGCCAATGGCGCCGCACATCAACATCAGCCTGTTTGCCCGTGGTATCAACATCCACCTGCACACGCGCCTGTACTTCGATGACGAAGCCCAGGCCAATGCCAAGTGCCCGGTGCTCAACCTGATCGAGCAGCCACAGCGGCGTGAAACCTTGATTGCCAAGCGTTGCGAAGTGGACGGGAAGACGGCGTATCGCTTTGATATCCGTATTCAGGGGGAAGGGGAGACGGTGTTCTTCGACTTCTGATGGGAAGCTGGGGCCGCAAGGCGGCCCCGGGCTATCAGCCGTTGACAGGCTTCAGGTCGAAAGCATCGGCCTGGTACTGGAACAGCAGGCAATCGGCCGCCGCAGTGCACCCGCTTTCATGCACCAGGTCGGCCGGCAGCTTGTAGTAGGACCCGGCTGAAAACTCGGTGCGCTTGCCATCGATTACCGCGTAGAAAGTACCCTTCAGCACCACGGTCGGCAGTGCCTGGCTGTGCTGGTGCAAACCATTGTCGGTCCCTTTGCTGAATTTCACATAGGCCGAGTAAGGCCCCTTGCCGAAAATGTCCCCCTCAACGTTGGCGTAGCTGACTGCGCCGTTGGTGTTGGGCACGTCCTGCCACTTCAATGCTGCGCTCTCGGGTACTGACACGGTTTTTTCTGCTGCGTTGATGCCAACGGCCAGGGTGGCGAGCACCACGCCCGCAATGATTGCCTGGAATGCCTTCATGGTGGTGTTCCTTCGTTGAGTGACAGTGCAACGAAGCCTAACTAAACCGTTCCTGCACAAATACGCCTATCGACGCGCATGACTTGTTCATGTTTTGCACAGATCAGGCCTGCCATCTCGGCTGCGCGTAGTAGGTTTGCGCATAGTCCAGCAACGCCCGCACTTTGGGTGCCAGGTAGCGGCTTTGCGGGTACACCGCATACAGATTGCGTGGTGGCAGTTTCCAGTCCTTTAGTACCGGCACCAGGCGCCCGTCCAGCAAGGCGTCATGCACGATGAAACGATCAAAGCTGGCAATGCCCAGCCCGCCAATGGCAGCAGCGCGCAGGGCCATCGGCGAGTTGGCGCTCAGGCGCCGGGGCATCAGGATGTGGCGCTGTTCACCCTCTGGGTTGGTCAGATGCAGACGCTGTGGGTGAGGCAGATTGCTGTAGCCGAGCAGGGGATGGTCAACCAGTGTGTCGAGGGAATTGGGCGTGCCGTGGCGTTGCAGATAGCGCGGCGCTGCCACCAGCAGCACCTCGCTGTGCGCCAGCAGGCGAGCAACCAGGCTGGAGTCAGGCAGATGATCGGTGATCCGCAGGCAGACATCGATTTCTTCTTCCAGCAGGTCGACGAAACGGTCGCTGCAATGGAGCTCTACCTGCAAATGCGGGTGGCGTTCGACAAAGTCCGGCAACCAGCCCGCCAGTTCAAGCTCGCCAAATGCGGTCGCCACGCCCAGGCGCAGGGTGCCCGTGGGTTGTTGCTGATGCTCGGACAGTTCCAGGGTCATCGCTTGCATCTGTTCCAGAATCTGCACGCAGTGGCGATAGAACAGTGTTCCGGCTTCGGTCAGGTGCAGGCGACGGGTAGTGCGGGTAAGCAGTTGCGTGCCCAGCTGGCGTTCCAGCTGTTTCACCTGGCGTGACAGCACGGTATGAGACTGGCCTGCCAGGCTGGCGGCGGCACTGAAGCTGCCGAGGTCGACGACCCGGCGGAAGGTCTGCATGGCGTTCAGCTGGTCCATCGGCATAACTCTCCTGAAGCGCCCGGTGGGCCATACAGGCCCCACCGGGTGGCAGTTCAACGCCGGACCAGCAACACGCCGCTTTCCATGTGATGGGTGTACGGGAACTGGTCGAACAGCGCGCAGCGTTCGATACGGTGGGTATCTTGCAGCTGGGCGATGTTCTGCGCCAGGGTTTCGGGGTTGCAGGAGATGTACAGAATCCGCTCGAAACGCCGGGTCAGCTCGCAGGTGTCCGGGTCCATGCCGGCCCGTGGTGGGTCGACAAACACCGTGCCGAAGTCGTAGCTCTTCAGGTCGATGCCTTCCAGGCGACGGAACGGCCGCACCTCGTTCAGCGCCTGGGTCAGCTCTTCTGCCGACAAGCGCACCAGCCGCACGTTATCCACAGCGTTCTCGTCGAGGTTGCTCAGCGCGGCATTGACCGAGGTCTTGCTGATTTCGGTCGCTAGCACCTGGCGCACGCGGGTGGCCAGCGGCAGGGTGAAGTTGCCGTTGCCGCAGTACAGCTCCAGCAAATCGTCCTGACGCTCGCCAATGGCCTCGAAGGCCCAGCTCAGCATCTTCTGGTTGACTGCGCCGTTGGGCTGGGTGAACGCGCCTTCCGGCTGGCGATAGCTGAACACACGGCCAGCCACGTCGAGTTTTTCCACCGCGTAGTCGCGGCCGATCACCAGGCGCTTGCCCTTGGAGCGGCCGATCACGCTAACGCCCAGCGCTTCAGCCAGTTGCCGCGCTTCTGCTTCCCAAGCCTCGTCCAGCGGGCGGTGGTAGCACATCGTGATCATCGCATCGCCGGCCAGGGTGGTGAGGAACTCCACCTGGAACAGGCGGTTGCCCAGTTCCTCGCTGGCCTGCCAGGCCGCCTTCAGGCGCGGCATCAGTGCATTGATGCGCTGGCTGGCGATGGGGAAATCCTCGATCAGGATCGCCTTGTGCTTATCGCCCGGGGCAAACATGGCGTAGTGGCGCTGGCCATCCTCGCGCCACAGGCGGAACTCGGCGCGCAGGCGGTAGTGCTCGCGCGGCGAGTCGAAAACAGCCGGTTCCGGCGCGCCGAATGGCGCCAGCAGCTCGCGCAGCCGGGCCACCTTGGCGTCCAGCTGGGTGGCGTAGGAGGAGGGGTCGAAAGCAGCACTCATGCGTTGAACCAGCCCAGCTTGATGACGAACAGGATGGAAAGGATCACCAGGGCCGGGTTCAGGTCGCGGTGGCGGCCGGAGATCAGCTTGACGGCGGTCCAGGAAATGAAGCCGAAGGCGATGCCGTTGGCGATCGAGTAGGTCAGCGGCATGGCCAGGGCGGTCACCACCACCGGTGCGGCTTCGGTGACGTCGTCCCAGTTTATTTCTGCCAGGCCCGAGGCCATCAGCACGGCGACGAACAGCAGCGCCGGCGCGGTGGCGAACGCCGGCACGCTACCGGCCAGGGGGGCGAAGAACAGCGCCAGCAGGAACAGCACGGCAACCACGATGGCAGTCAGGCCGGTGCGGCCACCGGCGCTCACGCCCGCAGCGGACTCGATGTAGCTGGTGGTGGTCGAGGTGCCCAGCAGGGAACCGGCCATGGCGGCGGTGCTGTCGGCGATCAGGGCGCGGCCCATCTTCGGCATGTGGCCGTCCTTGCCCATCAGGCCGGCGCGCTTGGCCACGGCAATCAGGGTGCCGGAGTTGTCGAACAGGTCGACGAACAGGAACGCGAAGATCACGCTGATCAGGCCCACATCGAGGGCACCGGCGATGTCCAGCTGCAGGAACGTAGGTGCCAGCGAAGGTGGCATCGACACGATCCCGCCGAACGGCGTCACGCCCATTGCGATCGATGCGACGGTGACGGCCAGGATGCCGATCAACACCGCGCCACGCACCTTTAGAGACTCAAGGCCGACGATCAGGAAGAAGCCCAGCGTGGCGAGAATCACCGACGGCTGCTTGAGGTCGCCCATGCCCACCAAGGTGGCCGGGTTATCAACGACGATGCCGGCGTTATGCAGGGCGATCAATGCCAGGAACAGACCGATGCCGGCGGCAATAGCCGAACGCAGCGGCAGCGGGATGCTGTTCACGATCCATTCGCGGATGCGGAAGATCGACAACAGGAAGAACATCACCGCCGACAGGAACACCGCGCCCAGCGCCACTTGCCAGGTGTGGCCCATGTGCAGCACCACGGTGTAGGTGAAGAACGCGTTCAGGCCCATGCCCGGCGCCAGGGCGATCGGGTAGTTGGCAATCAGGCCCATGGTCGCAGAGCCGATGGCCGCTGCCAGGCAGGTGGCGACGAAGATCGCGCCCTTGTCCATGCCGGTCTCGCCGAGGATGCTCGGGTTGACGAACAGGATGTAGGCCATGGCCAGGAAGGTGGTGACGCCCGCGAGAATCTCGGTGCGCACGTTGGTGTTGTGTGCTCTTAATTGAAACAGCCTTTCCAGCATGCCCGCTCCCCAAGGCGCCCCCGGCGCCATGAATGTATCGACCCCATCAGCAAAGCACAGACCGTACCGGTTGCCGTGGTTTTGTGTGGGGAGGAAAAAAGCCGCGCATCATACCAGCATGCTTGGCGGGGGCCTATGGCCGTTGGGAATGGCATTGCCTATTGGCTGTACCGGCCTGTGGGAGCGGGCTTGTCCCGCGAAGACGCCGGCACAGGCAACTGATCAACCATTATGCAACCGGTCCCGCTTGGCCAGTGTCGGGAACATTTTTATCCACACCCCCGTCACCACCAGCGTGCCTACCCCGCCCATCACCACCGCCGGCACTGTGCCAAACCAGTGCGCGGTGACGCCCGATTCGAACTCGCCGAGCTGGTTCGAGGCACCAATGAACAACCCGTTCACCGCGCTCACCCGCCCGCGCATTTCATCCGGTGTCTCCAATTGCACGAACGAACTGCGAATGACCATGCTGATCATGTCCGCCGCGCCCAGCACCACCAGCACCGCCAGCGAGAACCAGAACGAGGTCGACAGGCCGAAGGCGATGGTGGCCACGCCGAATACCCCGACTGCTGTGAACATGGTTCGCCCGACGTTGCGTTCGAACGGGAAGCGCGCCAGCCACAGCGACATGCACAATGCCCCCACCGCCGGCGCCGAACGCAGCAGGCCCAGGCCCAGCGGGCCGGTCAGCAGGATGTCCTTGGCGAACACCGGCAGCAGCGCGGTGGCCCCACCCAGCAGTACGGCGAACAGGTCCAGCGAAATGGCCCCGAGAATGTCGGGCCGGCTGCGGATGAAGCGGATGCCAGCCAGCAGCGATTCGATGCTGGCACGCCCGCGCTGCACCACCTGGCCGCGCGCCTGCAGGCTCAGGGTGAGCACGCAGGCGATGGCGTACAGGGCCACGGTAGGGCCATACACCCAGAGGCTGCCAAAGGCATACAGGAAGCCGCCCACCGCCGGCGCCACGATGGTTGCCGACTGGGTGGCCGACGCCGAAGCCGCCACAGCCCGCGGGAACAGCCCGGGCGGCACCACATTGGGCAGCAGCGCCTGGGTTGCCGGCATTTCGAACGAGCGCGTGGCGCCCAGCAGGAAGGCGAGGGCGAAGATCAACTCACGGGAGACGTTGTCGGTGGCGCTGCCCACTGCCAGCGCCAGGGCAATCAGCCCCTGCAGGCTCTGGCACAGGGCGGCGACCTTGCGCCGGTCATAGCGGTCAGCCACATGCCCGGTGTGCAGCATGAACAGCACACGCGGGGCGAACTCGACCAGGCCGACCAGGCCCAGGTCCAGCACATTGCCGGTCAACTGGTAGAGGTGCCAGCCAATGGCCACGGTGAGCATCTGGAAGCCGCTGGCGGTGAATACACGGGCCAGCCAGAAGGCCAGGAAGGGGCGGTGGTGACGCAACAACTGCGGTGCGGAATCGGACATCGGAAACCAGGGGCCTCGGCGCAGTAGAGGGGCGCGCAGCGTATCATCTGTTTGTAACAAGTAGTTACTGTTTGCCCGAATCGGCACTTTTTCACGCTTTATGAAAGAGGGTGGGGCAACGGGTCACGCGGCAAACAACCACACGGCCCGCCGGCCTATTCGGGACTATGCTTCCTAGCATTCGTTGATCTGGGTCAATCGTTCCAGATTCAACGAATTGGCCCTCTGGGCCGGAATCCCTGCGATCGAACAGAACAATTCCAACGCGCCGTACTCGACCAAGTGGGGGCAGTGGGCGACTGGGCCACAAGCCCGGACGCCGGATTATCTGAAGAGGAAGCACCATGTTCGGAATAGAGGCCTTAGAGCTCGCCCGAATGCAGTTTGCCTTTACCGTGTCGTTCCACATCCTGTTCCCGGCCATCACCATTGGCCTGGCCAGCTACCTGGCAGTCCTCGAAGGCCTGTGGCTGCGGACCCACCAGCAGGTCTACCGTGACCTCTATCACTTCTGGTCGAAGATCTTTGCCGTCAACTTCGGCATGGGCGTGGTCTCAGGCCTGGTGATGGCCTACCAGTTTGGTACCAACTGGAGCCGCTTCTCCGAGTTCGCTGGCGCCGTGACCGGGCCGTTACTGACCTACGAGGTGCTGACCGCCTTCTTCCTCGAGGCAGGTTTCCTTGGCGTCATGCTGTTTGGCTGGAACCGTGTGGGCCGCGGCCTGCACTTTTTCTCCACGTGCATGGTGGCACTCGGCACGCTGGTCTCCACGTTCTGGATCCTCGCCTCCAACAGTTGGATGCAAACCCCCCAAGGCCACGAGATCATCGATGGCCGGGTGATACCGGTGGACTGGTTTGCGGTGGTGTTCAACCCATCATTCCCCTACCGGCTGATGCACATGGCCACGGCCGCGTTCGTTTCCACTGCGTTTTTCGTCGGCGCCTCGGCGGCCTGGCACCTGCTGCGCGGGCGTGACAACCCGGCGGTGCGCAAGATGCTGTCGATGGCCATGTGGATGGCGTTGATCGTTGCCCCGGTCCAGGCGGTGATCGGCGACTTCCACGGCCTCAATACGCTCAAGCACCAGCCGGTGAAAATCGCGGCGATCGAAGGGCACTGGGAGAATGTGCCTGGCGAGCCCACCCCGCTGATCCTGTTCGGTATCCCCGACATGAAGGCCGAGACCACGCGCTTCAAGGTCGAGATCCCGGCGCTCGGCAGCCTGATCCTGACCCACAGCCTGGACAAGCAGGTGCCGGCGATGAAGGAATTTCCGCCCGAGGACCGGCCCAACTCGACCATCGTCTTCTGGTCGTTCCGGATCATGGTCGGGCTCGGCTTGCTGATGATCTTCGTTGGCCTGTGGAGCCTCTGGCTGCGCAAGCGCGGCACGCTCTACACCTCGCGCCCGTTCCTGTATATGGCGCTATGGATGGGGCCTTCCGGGCTGATCGCATTGCTGGCGGGCTGGTTCACCACCGAGATCGGTCGCCAACCCTGGGTGGTGTATGGCCTGATGCGCACGGCGGACGGTGTGTCCAACCACAGCTACGCCCAGCTTGGTTTCACGTTGGTTGCCTTCGTGGTGGTGTATTTCGCCCTGTTCGGCGCCGGCCTTGGCTACATGATGCGCCTGGTGCGCAAGGGCCCGCAAACGGGCGAAGGCGACGAGCACACACCGGGCGGCCCTGGCCAGAAACGCACGCCGGCGCGGCCGTTGTCTGCCGCCGATGACGGCCATGAGGCCAAGACTGCCAGCCTGAGCAAGGAGGACTGAGCCATGGGTATCGACCTTCCGCTAATTTGGGCCGTGATCATCATTTTCGGCGTCATGATGTACGTGGTGATGGACGGTTTCGACCTGGGCATCGGCATGCTGTTCCCGTTCGTCAAGGGCGAGCAGGACCGTGATGTGATGATGAATACCGTCGCCCCGGTGTGGGATGGCAACGAAACCTGGCTGGTCCTGGGCGGTGCCGGGCTGTTCGGGGCGTTCCCGATGGCCTATGCCGTGGTGCTCGAAGCCCTGTACCTGCCACTGATCCTGATGCTGATCGGCTTGATCTTCCGTGGCGTGGCCTTCGAGTTCCGCTTCAAGGCCACGGCCGACAAGCGGCATATCTGGGACAAGGCGTTCATCGGGGGCTCACTGGTCGCCACCTTCTTCCAGGGCGTGGCCCTGGGCGCCTTCCTCGAAGGCTTCAAGGTGGTCGACCGCCATTTTGCCGGTGGCACCCTCGACTGGCTCACCCCGTTCAGCCTGTTCTGTGGGGTGGGGTTGATCGTTGCCTACACCCTGTTGGGGTGCACCTGGCTGATCATGAAGACCGAAGGGCCGCTGCAACAGAAGATGCATGACCTGGCCCGGCCTCTGGCGCTGATATTGCTGGTAGTGATCGGTATCGTCAGCCTGTGGACGCCGATCGCTTATCCACAGATCGCCGACCGCTGGTTCAGCATGCCTAACCTGATCTGGTTCATGCCGGTGCCGCTGCTGGTACTGGTGACGTTCTACGGGCTGCTCAAGGCGGTGGCACGCCATGCGCACTACACGCCGTTCCTGCTCACCCTGGTGCTGATCTTCCTCGGCTACAGCGGCCTGGGCATCAGCCTGTGGCCCAACATCATCCCGCCGTCGATTTCGATCTGGGATGCCGCAGCGCCACCGCAAAGCCAGGGCTTCATGCTGGTGGGCACACTGTTCATCCTGCCGTTCATCCTCATGTACACCTTCTGGAGCTACTACGTGTTCCGTGGCAAGGTGACCCATGAAGACGGCTATCACTAGGAGGGCCGCATGATGACCGGCAAACATGGCCTGGAAGAGAAGAAGCCGCTGTGGCAGCGACTGGGTTGGCTGGTGCTGATCTGGGCAATGAGTGTTGCGGCCCTGGGTGTGGCAGCGTGGGTGATGCGGCTGTTCATGGGGGCTGCGGGCCTTACCACCCATTGAGTAAGCCTGCTCTGGCCCTATCGCCGGCAAGCCAGCTCCCA
The DNA here is from genome assembly GCF_022760795.1 of Pseudomonas sp. BP01. Classification (NCBI taxonomy): domain Bacteria; kingdom Pseudomonadati; phylum Pseudomonadota; class Gammaproteobacteria; order Pseudomonadales; family Pseudomonadaceae; genus Pseudomonas; species Pseudomonas sp. BP01. Next base: position 42 of record NZ_JAFBKA010000049.1, on the reverse strand, counting down.
CAGGTTAGCTACTGCCCTTGGGCAACGCTGCACCTGTGGGAG
>NZ_JAFBKA010000048.1:0-41784 GCF_022760795.1 Pseudomonas sp. BP01 | reverse complement strand
GGCTTGCCCGCTCCCACAGGTATTGCGTCAGGCCCGCAAGCGGCGCACTTCTGTGGGAGCGGGCAAGCCCGCGAAGAGGCCGGTACAGACAACCACAATTTATTCTGGCTGCACCGACCGGCGATACCCATTGGGCGTCTGCCCACTCAAGCGCTTGAACCATCGGGCAAAGTACGTCGGGTCCGTGAACCCCAGGCTATCTGATAGCTGCCCGATACTCATCCGCGTGTAAATCAGGTTACGCCGCGCCTCCAGCAACAAACGCTGGTGCAGCACCTGCAGCGCAGTCTGCCCACTCAGCGCCCGGCACAACTGGTTCAGTTGCAGGCTCGGAACATTCAGTCGCGCGGCGAAGTCCTCCATCGACAGGTGCTCGCGGTAATGCGCTTCGACCAGTCGCAGGTACTGCCCCAACAACTGGCGGTCACGCTCATCCCGATTTCGCGGCGCTTGCCCCAACTGCTGGCGGCGGCTGATCCACACCATCAGCGCGGTCACCAACGCTTCGAGCATGGCCGCCCGCGCGGGGGCATTGCCCTGGTATTCCTGCTGCAAGGTGCTTATCAGGCTGCGCAGGTGCAAGCGGTCCTGGCCCAGCGGGTAACACGCCGATTTCGCAAGCACCGTCAGCGGCGCGCCGAGGCGCTGTTCCAGGTTCGCCACCAGCGCGGTACCAAAGGTCAGCACATACCCCTGGATATCTGCACTGAAGCGAAAGCCATGCACGGTCATCGGCGGCACCACCTGGATCGCCGCCTCGCCGATGGCACTGCGCACGCCTTCGACCTCAACCTGGGCCTGGCCGCGCTGTACGTAAAGGAGCTGGAACAGTTCGGCATGCTGATGCGGCTTGATTTCCCAGTGGTGCAAACGGCTACGCGCCGGGATGGACTCGCAGTGCAGCAGGTCAGTGCCGGGCCAGGCCGTGTTTTCGCCATACAGCTTGAACAACGGGACGCCGGGGAGGGTGGATTTCATGCGGGCAGGCCTGTCCGTTAATCGAACGATTTTTGTAAAAGTGCAGGTTATTCATGGAATAGCACACTTAATGGGCATTTTTTGCCAGTAAAAATGCAAGGGCAAACCCTAACAGCAGATGCCGCCCCACTGCCAGTCCAGGGCCGGCATCGTCCGAACAGAGACAACAACAATGAAAACTCAGGTTGCAATTATTGGTGCAGGCCCGTCTGGCCTGCTGCTGGGCCAACTGCTGCACAAGGCCGGTATCGATAACGTCATCGTAGAGCGCCAGACGCCCGAGTACGTCCTTGGCCGCATCCGCGCCGGTGTGCTGGAGCAAGGCACAGTCGACCTGCTGCGCGAAGCCGGCGTAGCCGAGCGCATGGACCGTGAAGGCCTGGTGCACGAAGGTGTGGAGCTGCTGGTTGGCGGGCGCCGTCAACGCCTGGATCTCAAAGCCCTGACCGGTGGCAAGACGGTGATGGTGTACGGCCAGACCGAAGTCACCCGTGACCTGATGCAGGCCCGTGAAGCCACAGGTGCACCGATCATCTATTCCGCCAGCAATGTCCAGCCGCATGAGCTGAAGGGTGAGAAGCCGTATCTGACGTATGAAAAAGATGGCCGCGCGCACCGGGTGGACTGCGACTATATCGCTGGCTGTGACGGCTTCCATGGCGTTTCGCGACAGAGCATCCCCGAGGGTGTGCTGAAACAGTACGAGCGGGTTTACCCGTTTGGCTGGCTGGGCCTGCTGTCGGACACACCGCCGGTCAATCACGAGCTGATCTACGCCCACCACGAACGTGGCTTCGCATTGTGCAGCCAACGCTCGCAGACACGCAGCCGCTACTACCTGCAGGTTCCTTTGCAGGACCGGGTCGAGGAGTGGTCTGACGAGCGTTTCTGGGACGAACTCAAAGCCCGGTTGCCCGCTGACGTAGCGGCTGATCTGGTGACTGGCCCAGCGCTGGAAAAAAGCATCGCGCCGCTGCGCAGCCTGGTGGTCGAACCCATGCAGTACGGCCACCTGTTCCTGGTGGGTGACGCTGCGCACATCGTCCCACCCACCGGTGCCAAAGGCCTGAACCTGGCAGCTTCGGACGTCAACTACCTCTACCGTATTCTGGTCAAGGTGTACCGCGAAGGGCGTATTGACCTGCTTCAGCAGTATTCGCCGCTGGCCCTGCGCCGGGTATGGAAAGGTGAGCGTTTCAGCTGGTTCATGACCCAGTTGCTGCATGACTTCGGCAGCCACAAGGATGCCTGGGACCAGAAGATGCAGGAGGCCGACCGCGAGTACTTCCTGGCCTCGCCGGCGGGGCTGATGAACATTGCCGAGAACTATGTGGGGCTGCCGTACGAAGAAGTGGTCTGAGGTTCTGTGCTGCCTGTCCTGGCCCCATCGCCGGCAAGCCAGCTCCCACAGGTACTGCACATGACTTGAATACGATGCGGTCAATGTGGGAGCAACTGTCTTGCTCAACTTCTAAAAGCTGGCGCGATTAAAAGCGGGCGCGATCCCTGTGGGAGCTGGCTTGCCGGCGATCACGGGCGAAGCCCGTGCCATGCAAACCTTGCCTACTGGGCCAGCAGCGCCTCCATTTCCCGATACCCCCGCTGGCGCGCATGCTCCAGCGCGGTGACCCCATCCTTGTCGGCAATCTGCCGGTCCGCCCCCGCCGCCAACAGCCGGCGCACAATCTCCACATGCCGCGGCCCGCCATCCCCCAGAATCACTGCTTCCATAAGCGCGGTCCAGTGAAGCCGGTTCAGGTGGTTCACGTCCACCCCGGCATCGATCAGCATCTGCACGGTCTCGACATGCCCACGCTCGGCCGCCGGGATCAACGCAGTTCCCCCGTATCGGTTGGTGCTCTTGAGGTCGGCACCGTGGCTTAGCGTCAGCCGCAGGATGTCGTTCAGGCCGCGGGCACCGGCGTACAAATAAGGGCTGTCAGCAATATTGTCCTTGGCGTTCACATCGGCACCGGCCTCTATCAGCGCTTGCGCCGCCGCCACGTGGTTGCCGTGGGTGGCAACCAACAGTGCAGTGCGCCCTTGCTCATCACGGCTTTCCAGTTGGGCACTTTGTGTTAACAACTGTTGCAAGGTGTGCACGTCGTCGTGGCGGGCGGCGTTGTGCAGGCGGTTGTCCATGGTGGTGTTCTCGGCGTGGGCAGCAAGGCTGGTGAACAGGGCGAACAGCATGGCTGCGACGGGTGTACGCATAGGGTGGGCTCCTGAATGACCTGCCTGCATCCTGGAAAAAACCACATCAGGTCTTGAACTCAAGTTTACGCATGACTGACAGTGGCGTGCTGAACAGACAAGGCAGGAAACAAAACGATGAATTTCTCCACACCGCTGATGAGCGCGCTATGCCTGGCGATTGCCAGTGGGTGGGCCTGCGCTGAGCAGCTATTGCCCGCGCCACCCGAACTGGCCTCCGGCTACCGCACCGGCCTGCAGCCGGTGCACGCCAACCGGCATATGGCCGCCGCCGCCAACCCGCTGGCCAGCGAAGCGGGGCGGACGATGCTGCGTGCCGGTGGCAGCGCCATTGATGCGGCCATCGCCATGCAGATGGTGCTGACCTTGGTGGAGCCGCAATCCAGTGGCATTGGCGGTGGGGCCTTTATCCTCTATTGGGACGGCAAACGCGTGCAGGCTTTTGACGGCCGCGAGGCAGCCCCGTCGCAGGTCACGGAAAAGCTGTTCTTGCAAGCCGATGGTTCGCCGATGCCGTTCACGTCGGCACAGATCGGCGGGCGTTCAGTGGGTGTGCCCGGGGTTCTGCGCGCGCTGAAGCTGGCTCACGAGCAGCACGGCAAGCTGCCTTGGCAGCAACTCTTTGCCCCGGCCATTGCATTGGCACGTAACGGTTTCCCGGTTTCAGCACGCCTTCACACCCTGGTGGCGGGCGACCCGTATATTGCCCGTTCACCGGCCATGGCTCGCTACTTCCTGGATAAAAACGGCAAGCCGCTGGCGGTGGGCACGACGTTGCGCAACCCCGCACTCGCGCAAACGTTCGAGCAGATTGCCGCGCACGGTCCGCAGGCGTTCTACACGGGTGAGATCGCCCAGGCCATCGTGGCCAAGGTGCGCAGCCATGCCAATGCCGGTTACCTGTCGCTGCAGGACCTTGAGCAGTACACCGCCAAGGAGCGCGAGCCGGTATGCGGCCCCTACAAGGCCTGGCGCATCTGTGGCATGCCGCCGCCATCATCGGGTGGGGTGACGGTGTTGCAGACGCTGGGTGTGCTTGAAGCCGTGCAGCGCGCCATGCCAGAACGCGATCTGGCGGATTTGCGGCCGCGGGCGAACACGTCCCCGGCAGGCCTGGAGGCACCGCCGCTGGCCGTGCACCTGGTCGCCGAGGCCGAGCGCCTGGCCTACGCCGACCGCGCTCAGTACCTGGCCGACAGTGATTACGTGCCGGTCCCGGTCAAGGCCCTGACCGACGCCACCTACCTGGCCAGCCGAGCAGCGCAGATCGGCGAGCACAGCATGAAGCGCGCCCGGCCGGGCCAACCACCAGGCGCCGACCTGGCCCTGGCACCCGATCGCTCGCCTTTGCGCATTTCCACCTCGCACCTCAGCGCAGTGGATGACAGCGGCCAGGCGCTGGCCATGACCACCTCGGTGGAGGCCGCGTTCGGTTCGCACCTGATGGTCAAGGGCTTCCTGCTCAACAACCATCTGACGGACTTCTCGTTCATCCCTCAGGAGCACGGCAAGCCCGTGGCCAATCGGGTGCAGCCGGGCAAGCGGCCACTGTCGGCGATGGCACCGACGTTGGTGTTTTCTCGGGCCTCTGGCGAACTTGTGGCCAGCCTCGGCTCTCCGGGCGGCTCGCAGATCATTGGTTACGTGAACAAGGCGCTCATCGGCCTGCTGGATTGGCAGCTCGACCCGCAACAGGCGGCCGGCCTGCCCAACTTCGGCAGCCGCAATGCCGGCACCGAAGTGGAAGCCGGGCTGGCCAGCCCGGCGCTGATCCGCCAATTGGCAGCCTGGGGCCATGAGGTGACACCGATGACCATGACCAGCGGCATGCAGATCATCCAGCGCAACGGCGATGGCTGGTCCGGTGGCGCCGACCCTCGGCGTGAAGGTGTGGCCCTCGGCGACTAGCCGTGATAGAACGCAGTCTTGCCATTCAGCAGTTGAATACCAAGATGTCTATCAGCGTGAAATCGAATAGAGCCCTGTTCGACCTCGACCTGCTACGCGCCATTGTGGTGGTGGCCGATTGCGGCAGCTTCACCACGGCGGCGGCGCGCCTGCACTCGACCCAGTCGACCATCAGCCAGAAGGTGCGTCGCCTGGAGGACATGGTCGGCCACCGCTTGCTGGTGCGTGGCAACCGCGATGTGCTACCGACCGATGCCGGGCAGACCTTGCTCGGCTACGCCCGGCACATGCTAGCGCTGAATGACCAGATGCTCGAAGCCCTGGCGGGGGCGATGGTGGGCACCACCGTACGCCTTGGCGTGCCCGAAGACTTCGTTGGCGGGCGCACGACCAATGCACTGTCGGCGTTCAGCCGGCTGCACCCGCAAGTGAAACTGGAAGTGACCAGCGGCCTGTGCCGCGACCTCAGCCAGGCCTACGACAACGGTGAACTCGACCTGGTGCTGCTCAAGCAGCGGCGCAACACCCGAGAGGGCGTGGCCTGCTGGCCAGAGCGCCTGCAATGGATCGACAGCGCGCGCACGCCTGCCTTCGAGCTCGACCCTATCCCGCTGGTGACCTTCCCCCCTCGCGGCTTGTACCGTGAGGACATGATCAATGCGATCGAAAGCATGGGCCGGCGCTGGCGCATCAGTTTCACCAGCTCAAGCCTCAGCGGCATTCAGGCGGCAGTTGCGGATGGCATGGGCATCAGCCTGCTGCCGCCAAGGGCGGCAACGGCTGAGCATCGGGTGCTGGGCGTAGGGCAAGGGCTGCCGGAGGTCGACAGCTATGAAATCGTCATCGTCCACCGGCCGACGGCAGATGTGATGGTCAAGGCGTTGGCCGAGGTCATGACACAACTGCTGGCGGGTGGTGGGATCTGACACGGCCTGACGCGGTCGGTGTAGGAGCGTCAACCCGTACCAACGGCGTGCATCGGCCGACTGAGATGATCAGGGGAGGCGCAAGCCGCCGCCAGGCGTGGCGATAGGTGAATGCCGGCAATCATGCAGCGCACCGAGCCCCCAGCCATTTCGATGGTCGGCACGTCAAGCGGCACAAGCCGCGCCGAGCGCTCGATACGCTGGCGCTGTTCGGCGTTCAGGCTGTCGAACGCCTTGCGTGACAGCGCCAGGATTCGCCCGTCACGCCCGGACAGCTCGATCGCATTGCCGGCAAACTGGCTGATCTGCTGGTTGCTCAGGTCAATCACGTCGCGGCCCGACTCGATCAGGCGCATGCGCACTTCCTTTGCCCGCGCCTTGTTGGTGAACGTGTCGAAGCCCACCAGGGCAAACTCGGTGGCCACGCACATCAGTACATTGGTGTGGTAAATCGGCGCGCCCTGTTCATCGGCAGTGTCGAACACCATCGGCTCGAAATTGAAGTGCGTGCTGAAGCGCTCCAGGGCAATCGGGTCGGCGCGGTTGGAGCGCGCGGTGTAAGCCACCCGCGACAGGTGGTCGAATACCATGGCGCCGGTGCCTTCGAGGAACAGTTCGTCCTGCTCCAGCCCTGAATAATCGATTACATCCTGCACGCGGTACTCATGCTTGAGCATCTCGATCACATCGGCGCGCCGTTCGCGGCGGCGGTTGCGCGAGTACATCGAGTAGATCGCGATGTGTCCACCGGGGTGGGTAGAAAACCAGTTATTGGGGAACACCGAGTCCGGGGTGTTGTGCTCGCCAAAATCGTCGAACAGGTGTACGCGCACGCCTTCGGCCTCGAGGCGGCCGGCGGCCTGGGTGACTTCATCGCGGGCAACCTCGGCGAGCGCCTGTGCGGCGAGGCCGGGGCTGCTGCGCTGGAACGAGTTGTCGGCTGCGGTTTCCGGGTTGGGGGTGAATGCATGTGGCCTGACCATGACCACTGCTGCAGGTGCTTGAATCGAACGCGTTGGAAATGCCATGTGGAATACCGGGTTAAGAGCAGGGTTAGGCAACGCGTCGGATGCGGCTTTTGGCAGCGCGGCCGCGGGTGTGGCTGAACAGGTCTTTCGGGTCGTCTTCCACCCATGGCACCAGGTCGATCTTCGAGCCCATGCCGCGCTTTTCGGCCTGCTGTAGTACGTATCGTAGTACGGTGTAGTCTTCCAGGGCGAAGCCCACCGAGTCGAATACCGTGACCTGGCTGTCGCTCTGGCGCCCCTCGGTCTCGCCGCGCAGCACACGCCACAGGTCAACCACCGGGAAGTCAGCGGGCAACTGCTGGATGTCACCTTCGATACGGGTTTGCGGCTCGTACTCGACAAACACCCGGGCGTTGCGCAGCACATCGGCGTGCAATTCGGTCTTGCCCGGGCAGTCACCCCCCACGGCATTCAGGTGCATGCCGGGTTCGAGCATGTCGGGGGTGATGATGGTGGCGTAGGCCTTGTCGGCCGTTACCGTGGTGATGATGTCTACGCCTTTCACCGCTTCGGCCACCGAGCCGGCCCGGCGAATGGTGAGGCCGCTGTATTCCTTGAGGTTGGCAATCAGCTTGGCGGTGGCCAGCGGGTCGGTGTCGTAGGCGACGATTTCTTCGATGCCCAGGTGCTTGTGGAAGGCCAGTGCCTGGAACTCGCTTTGCGCACCGTTGCCGATAAGCGCCATCTTGCGCGAGTTCGGTCGGGCCAGTGCCTGGGCGGCCATCAGCGAGGTGGCCGCAGTGCGCAGGGCGGTGGCAATGGTGAGTTCGGACAGCAACACCGGGTAGCCGGTTTCGACATCGGCCAATACGCCGAAGGCCATCACGGTATGCAGGTCACGCGCGGTGTTGGCCGGGTGGCCGTTGACGTATTTGAAAGCGTAGCGGCTGTTGTCGGCGACCGGCATCAGTTCGATCACACCCACTTCCGAATGGCTGGCAACCCGTGCGGATTTATCAAACTCCTGCCAGCGTTTGAAGTCTTCACGAATGGCCGCAGCCAGTTCACCTATGAACGGCGCCACGCCGATGTCGTGCACCAAGTCCGACATGGTTGGAACATCAATGAAATACGTCATGCTCTTGCACCTTGTTATTGTGCGCTGCCCTCTGGATATTGCAGGGTGAGCGCTTAGGGTTATCGAAGTGTCGCCGGCTCGAACATTTTGATGAAAGGTTGCGTCAACAGGAAGAATGCAGGTTGCCAGTTTCGCCAACTTTCTAGACAATCTGCCACCCCAAAGTAGCAATCTGATTATTTGGCAGGCATATGGACACTATCGATCGGGAACTGATTGCGCTGTTGCGGGACAATGCACGTACCCCCGTGCTGACCTTGGCAAAAAAACTCAAGGTGGCCAGGGCAACGGTGCAAAACCGCATCACCCGCCTCGAAGAGCAGGGCGTGATCATCGGCTACACGGTACGCTTGCGCTCCGATGCGCTGGACCAAGGCGTGCGGGCGATCACCAGCATCGGCATCAGCGGCCACCACGCCGCAGAGGTCAAGCATGCGCTGCGTGGGCACCCCAACGTGGTGGCCATTCACACCACCAATGGCCGCTGGGACCTGATGGCAGAGCTGCGCGCAGACACCCTTGAAGCGTTCGACCGGGCGCTGAACACCATTCGCTCCATTCCGCACATCGAGAATACCGAGACCAGCATCCTGCTCTCCACCTACAAGATGTGACCGCTGGGTCAGGCCTTTTGACAGGTGCATTGCGCAAACTGTCACCCAGGCTTTCCACAGTGCAAAAAATCCCTTTGGCTGTGCGCATTCTGTAGCGTTCCGCTTGGCCCGGGCCACTGGCAGAATGAAACTGTATTCGTGCAACGGTACAAGGCGCGCCACCCAGGGTGCGGTTCAAACAATAAAAAAGCCCGCAGATAAGTTGCGTCGGGCGTGAGTTTCCATTTTCGTTATTACCTGCGCTTTTATCATTTTCAATAACAGGGAACCTGCACCTTAGTGCCAATCAATTGGTGCGGCGCGGGGCGCTGAAGTTTTACCAAAAAAGAATAAGAGGTTGACTATGCATCAAACGTGCAATGCGCAAAGTGCTGATCCGCAAGAGGGCCGAGTGCTTAAGCGACGGCTGGAAAACCGGCACATACAGCTGATTTCGATCAGTGGCGCCATTGGCACCGGGTTGTTCATGGGCTCGGGCAAGATCATTGCGTTGTCTGGCACTTCGATCATCCTCGTCTACGCCATCATCGGTTTTTTTGTGTTCTGCATCATGCGCGCCATGGGCGAAATGCTGCTGGCCAACCTGCAGATGGAATCGTTCGCCGACCTGGTGCACAACTACCTGGGGCCACGGGCCGGTTACATTCTCAGCTGGTCGTACTGGCTCAGCTGGGTGGTGGCGGCGGTGGGCGACGTGGTGGTGGTCGCAGGGTTCGTGCAGTACTGGTACCCCGATGTGCCTACCTGGCTACCGGCTTTCGCCACCATGTTCCTGTTGCTGGGCCTGAACATGCTGGCGGTGAAGGCCTTTGGTGAAGTGGAGTTCTGGTTCGGCCTGATCAAGATCGTCGCCATCGTGCTGCTGGTGGTAACCGGCCTGGTGATGGTCGCCACCTCCTATACCTCGCCGGGCGGGGTGACGGCGTCGTTCAGCCACCTGGTGGCGCCTGGCGTGGTCATGCCGCATGGCATCCTTGGCTTCCTCGCCGGGTTCCAGATCGCTATCTTCTCCTTCGTCGGCACCGAGCTGATCGGCACCGCAGCGGCGGAGGCCAAAGACCCCGAGAAGACCCTGCCGAAGGCAATCAATACCATCCCCGTGCGTATCCTGCTTTTCTACATCTGTTCGCTGGTGTGCATCATCAGTGTGGTGTCCTGGGCCAACGTGCCGGCCAACCGCAGCCCATTCGTTGAATTGTTCCTGCTTGGCGGGTTGCCCGCTGCTGCTGGCATCATCAACTTCGTGGTGCTGACCTCTGCGGCCTCGTCGGCCAACAGTGGTGTTTACTCGGGCTCGCGCATGCTCTACGGCCTGTCGCACCAACAACAGGCGCCGACGGCGTTCGGGCGGCTATCCGGGTCGGGTACGCCAGTGCGGGCGCTGGTATTCTCTGGGGTGTGCATGGCAATTGCGTTGACGCTGCTGTTCGTGATCCCGGAAGTGATGACCGTGTTCACCCTGGTGTCGACCATTTCCGCGGTGATGATCATCGTTACCTGGTCGCTGATCTTGCTGTCCTACTTCGCTTACCGTCGACAGAATCCGCAGGCGCATGAGCAGTCCAGGTTCAAGCTGCCCGGCGGCAAGGTCACCGCCGCGCTGGCGCAGCTGTTCCTGATTTTCGTGCTGTGCCTGCTGGCGCTGGAACCGGACACCCGCACGGCGTTGTACGTGATGCCGTTGTGGTATGCGGGCCTGTTGCTGGCCTATCGACGCAGGACCAAGGCTTCTGCGCAACCGCAGACAGCGACTGCTACATAGGACCCTGGGGCTGCTGCGCAGCCCATCGCCGGCAAGCCAGCTCCCACTTGGACCGCGCAACGCTCAAGATCTGCGCAGTACCAGTGGGAGCTGGCTTGCCGGCGAGTCACCTCAAGGCTGGCGTTCAGCAACTGCCCGCAACGTACGCAACGTCACCACCGGCGCATCCACCACAAACCGGTTGGCCAGCCAGCCGGGCACATCGCCGGCAGGGTCGGCCTGCAACTGGTAGGTCACCTCCGTCTCGCGCTCGCCCAGTGGTTTCATCCGCCACTCACCGCTCAGATGCTGCACCCGGATCAGGCCTTCAACCTTGGGGATCCTGTCGGGCTCGGCGCTCAGGCGCCGCAGCAATGTGCCGTCGTCCAGGCGTTCGCTGGTTACTTTCAGCACAATGTCCCGCGGCATCGTCGGCCACGGCAGGTTGGTGGTCAGGTACACCCAGGTATTGGCGCCATCCACCTCCAGTAGGCGCATCTGGTCGCAGGCGTACAGCCATTTGCAGGCTACGCGCAGGTTCTCTTGCAGGTCGGTGAGGGTGCGTACGCTCGCTTTCATGGTGCTCACACCACGAAATTGCTGGTAGGACGAGTCAGCCGCGCCGCGCAGGTACACGCGTATGCCTTCGCGGTCATAAGCCAGGTTCCAGTCATCGGCAGCCAGGGCAGGGGCGCACAGCAGCAGGGCGGCGAGCAGCAGGCAGCGGTTCATGGCTGGTACCGCGCGGGGGATAGATGTTCAAGTATGCGCGGCAAACAGAAAGCCCGCCAGGTTGGCGGGCTCGCGGGCATCAGCCTGAGCTTAGCGCTTAGGGTTCAGCGTCAGGTGCACGTGACGGTTCACGTCCTTGTACAGCAGGTAGCTGAAGTTGCCTGGGCCGCCGGCGTAGCAGGCTTGCGGGCAGAAGGCGCGCAACCACATGAAGTCGCCGGCTTCCACTTCGACCCAGTCTTGGTTCAGGCGGTACACCGCCTTGCCTTCCAGCACGTACAGGCCGTGTTCCATCACGTGGGTTTCAGCGAACGGGATCACGCCGCCCGGCTGGAAGGTGACGATGTTCACGTGCATGTCGTGGCGCATGTCGGCCATGTCGACGAAACGGGTGGTTTTCCAGCGGCCTTCGGTGCCTGGCATCTCGATGACGGTGGCGTTGTCGCGGTGGGTGACGAACGACTCCGGTACGTCCAGGCCTTCAACTTTCTGGTAGTGCTTGCGCAGCCAGTGGAAGGTGACGTTGGACTTGCTGTTGTTGCGCAGGCTCCACTCGGCGCCCGGGGCCAGGAAGGCGTAGCCGCCTGGCACCAGGGTGTGGTGCTTGCCTTCAACGGTGATGTCCAATTCGCCTTCGACGATGAACACCACGGCTTCGGCGTTAGGGTCCAGCTCAGGGCGCTCGCTGCCGCCTTCCGGGGCCAGCTCGACGATGTACTGGGAGAAGGTTTCGGCAAAACCGGTCAGCGGGCGGGCGATGACCCACATGCGCATCTTGTCCCAGAACGGCAGGTGGCTGGTGACGATGTCACGCATCACGCCCTTGGGGATGACGGCATAGGCTTCGGTGAACATGGCACGGTCAGTCAGCAGCTCGGTTTGAGCTGGGTGCCCACCGTGGGGGGCGAAGTACGAATGGTTCGACATGGACAATCTCGACTTGTTGTTCTCTCCCCGTGCCGTGAACCGCACCGGCCGGTGCGGTGCAGGGGATGTGGCAACAGAATAGGGTCGAGCGCGCGCCATCCACAAATTAAATGTTGGAATACCCGGTATTTGATCGCTGAATGTCTACTTGGCGTCCGGCATGCTGTTCCGGCAGTCGATCGCCTTGGCCGAACAGTTTGTGGCGCAGGGTGCCTTCGGAGTAGCCCGACGAGTAGCGGCCGCGGCGTTGCAGCTCGGGCACCAGCAACTCGACCACATTGGCCAGGTCGTCCGGCTGCACGGCGTAGGTCAGGTTGAAACCGTCGATGCCGGTCTGGTCCAGCCAGCGTTCCAGCTGGTCGGCGACCTCGCTGGCGGCGCCTACCAGCACCGGGCCGCGCCCCCCCAGGCCAACGAACTCGGCGGCCTCGCGTACGGTCCAGCGGCGGTTCGGGTCGGCGGCGGTAAACGCGGCCAGGGCGGCGCGGCCGGCGTCATTTTCAACGTATTCGATCGGCGCATCGGGGTCGAGGCCGGCAAAGTCGATGCCGGTCCAGCCCGACAGCAGCGCCAGGGCGGCGTCCAGGTCGACATAGCGACGGTATTCGGCGAAGCGGGCCTCGGCCTCTTCCCGGGTAGGGGCGACGATTAACAACGCCTGGGCATAGATCAGCACTTCATCACGACCCCGCCCGGCGGCCTCGCTGGCCTGGCGAATGCCGTCCGCGTAGCGGCGCAACACGGTGGGGGTCGGGCCGCTGATGAACACGCATTCGGCGTGGCGCGCGGCAAACTGCTGGCCGCGTGCCGAAGCACCGGCCTGGAACAGCACCGGGGTGCGCTGCGGCGACGGCTGGCACAGGTGCATGCCGGGCACCTGGAAGTGCTCGCCCACATGGTTGATAGGGTGCACCCGGGTTGGCTCGATGTAGCGCCCGCTGTCGCGCTCCAGCAGCACCGCGTCGTCGTCCCAGCTCTTCTCCCACAGCTTGTACAACACCTGCAGGTATTCCTCGGCCAGGTCGTAGCGCTGGTCGTGGCCCAGCTGGCGCGCCAGGCCGAGGTTGCGCGCGGCGCTGTCGAGGTAGCCGGTGACGATGTTCCAGCCGACCCGGCCATTGCTCAGGTGGTCGAGTGTGGACATGCGCCGGGCGAACGGGTAGGGGTGCTCATAGGTGAGCGAAAAGGTGACGCCAAACCCCAGGTGCTCAGTGACGCCGGCCATGGCTGGCACCAGCAGCAGCGGGTCGTTGACCGGTACCTGCACGCCACCGCGCAGGGCGGCTTCAGGCCCGCCCTGGTAGACGTCGTAGATGCCCAGCACATCGGCAATGAACAGGGCGTCAAACAGGCCGCGTTCCAGCAGGCGGGCCAGGTCGGTCCAGTAGCTCAGGCGGTTGAAGGTGACGCTGGTATTGCGTGGGTGGCGCCACAGGCCGGGGGACTGGTGGCTGGCGGCGTTCATGCTGAACGCGTTGAAGCGGATCGGGCGGGGCATGTCAGGTGCGCTCCAATCAAGGCAACACGGAAGCCGGGTAGACCGCGTCGGCCACCTGCAGCTTGTGTGGAATCAGGCCCAGGCCCTGGAAGGTGTCAGCCAGTTTTTGTTGTTCGGCGACGATCTGCGGGGTGATGGCCACGGCGTTGTAGTTACGGCGCTCGCTGGCCACTTGAAGCACGTTGGCGTTGATGCCCAGCTGCGGGGCCAGCAGTGCGGCGACCTCTGCAGGCTTGGCGTTGGCCCATTGGCTGATTTTGCCCAGTTCGGTAAAGAAGGTTTTCAGCAGCGCACGGTGCTGGTCGGCGTAGCTGGCGGTGGACAGGTAGAAGGTGCGGTTGTTGGACAGGCCGCTGCCGTCACGCAGGTTCTTCAGGCCTGGCTGGCTTTCTGCTGCGGCGAGGAACGGGTCCCACAGGGTCACGGCCTGCACGCTACCCGACTGCAAGGCGGCCACGGCATCGGCGGCATTGTTGACGTAGGCGGGGGTAATGTCCTGGTAACTCAGGCCAGCCTGTTCCAGTGCGACGGCCAGCAGGTACTGGGCGTTCCAGCCACGGCCGGTGGCTACGCGTTTGCCTTTCAGGTCCTGCACACCGGTCACATGGTCCTGCTCGCGTACCACCAGGCCGATGCCGCGTGGGTACGGTTGTTCGGCGGCCAGGTACACCACGGGTTTTCCGGCGGCTTGGGCGAACACCGACGGGGCGTCGGCGGCGTGGCCGAGGTCGATGGCGCCGGTGCTCAGGGCCTCGAGCAACTGCGGGCCGGCAGCAAATTCGTGCCAGCTGACCTTGACGCCTTGCGGGGCCAGGGCCTTTTCCAGGGCGCCGCTGCCTTTGAGGATGTTGATGCTGTTGAACTTCTGGTAGCCGATGCGAAGGGTCTTGGCATCATCGGCCAAGGCTTGGGACCAGGGCAGCAGGGCGCTGGCGACACTGGCCAGCAGGCCGCCAATCAATAGGCGGCGCAGGGGGGAGAAGGCACGGATTGGCACGGGTATGCTCCTTGAAACCGGGTGGAAGGCGATGGGCCCAGACTAAGGAGATGGCGTTCGGCTTTCAATTTTTATATTCCGTTTAGTTAGAACGTTTAGTTATTTTTATATCCTTTTGTTTTGTAACGGTTTGCATTCTTTCGACATTTTTTTCACATTCGCTTGCTAGCATCCCCCGGCAATCCGAGGAGCCCTTCATGCCGCAATTTCTGCGCAAGCGCAGCACCTGCATCGCCCTGACCGCCACTTCCGGCCTGCTGGCCGCCACCCTGGGTTTCTTCGCCTGGCAGAGCTTCTACCCGGTCCAGGCCGCTTCTGGCTGGGATGTCGAGGTGCTGCATCGTGATGTCGCCAAGGCCGCATCGCTGTTGCCGCTAGCGGATGGCAGCCTGTTGGTCAGCCGCGAACTGGATGATGGCCATGGGAGCATCCTCAAGATCACCGCGACCGGCGACCGCGTAGTGGTGGTCGACAACCTGTCCAAGCCCGATGGCATGGTCGCGGCACAAGGCGGCTGGGTGTTCAGCCAGGAAGGCGGCCAGGCGCCGGTAAGCCTGGCCCGCGATGGCCAGGTTAGCCACCTGTTCGACGGTGAAAGCGTGCAGGGGCTGTGGAACGACGGCGACCACCTGTATGCCATCGAAGACCGCAAGGGCAATGGCCGCCTGATGCGTTATGACTGGGCCAGCGGCCAGCTTGATGTGCTGCGTTCCGGCCTGACCGAAACCGAAGGCCTTGCCCGCTGTAACGACGGCCGCTTGCTCTACACCGAAAAAGCCAATGGCAAGGTTCGCGCCTTGTCTGACGACGGCCAGGACCCGGTGGTGGTCGATGGGCTACGCAACCCCACCTTCCTGTTCTGTGACCAGCGTGGCCTGTGGGTCAGCGAAGACAACACTCACCGCGCACGCTTGTTGCTCATCGACGCTGACGGCGTCCAGCACACCATGCTGACCTTCCTCAAGGCGCCGCAGTCGATCGTGGCGGACGGCAAGGGCGGCTACCTGTTGGCCGAAGGCGGGCGTAACCGCGTGCTGCACCTGACGCCGCCACCGACGCACGACACCGCCCAGCGCGACTGAGCCGGCGCTAGCTGGGCAGGCGCCGCACGCGCCCTGGCAGCAGCCCCAGCACCAGCATGCAGCCGAGCAGAATTACCAGGCCTCCCGCCGCCTGCAACAGGCTCAGGGCTTCATCGAGGAACAGCGCGCCGACCAGCACTGCCACCAGCGTGACCACGAACTCCACGCTGATGGCGCGGGTGGCGCCGATCCGAGCCACCAGGCCAAAGTACAGTACGTAGGTGGTAGCGCTCATCACTGCGCCGCTAATAAGCAGGTAAAGCCAGTCGCCTGCGTGTGGCACGCTGGGTACCGGTACTAGCAGCAACAGCGGCAGGGTCAGCAGCCCGCCAGCCAGGAACGCGCCGCAGGTGACCGTCCACGGGTCCTGGCCGCGCACGTGCAGGCTGGCATAGTTGCTGCCGTAGGCGGCGCTGATGGCGCCAAGCAGCGAGGCGATGCAGCCGTGGATGAAGTCGTCATCGACCGCGCGGGCCGGAAAACCGACCAACATGGCGATGCCGGCAATGCCCAGCAGCAGCCCGGCCAGGCCTTGCGAGGTGATTTTCTCCAGCCCCCAGACCCGCCCGATCAGCATCGAGAACAGCGGAATGGTGGCGACAAAAATGGCCGCCATCGCTGTGCCGATGCGTGGGGTGGCGTACGACATGCCGATCAGTTGCCCGGCCACGGTGGTCGCACCCACCACCAGCAAGGGTACCAGCAGCGGCCGCAGGCGCAGCGAGCGGCGCAGCAGGGTTGCAAGGATCGCCAGGGTGCCGCTGGCAATCAGTGCACGCAGGCTGACCGCACCCACCCAGCCAAAGGCATGCACCACCTTGAGCAGCACCAGGAACGAAAAGCCCCAGGCTATGGCCAGGAAGAGGTAGGCGGCGAGGTCGCGCGGTTGCATGAGGCAGGGTCCATCCAGGGCAGGGGCAGGCAGGCTAGCGGGTTGCGGGCCGTGATATCAAGGCCGGACAGGCGCAATGCATCATGGCTACTCGACCAACAGCGTGCTTCCCTGCATGGCCCCGCTCGCGGATAATCCCCGGTATTCCAATAAATAGCCTGTGAGTGGGTATGAGTGATTCCGTAGTGAGCCTTGGCCAGCCTGAAACCGAGGGGGGGCGCAAAACGCGCAAGAACAACCCCGAGAAAACGCGCGAGGACATCCTCCAGGCGGCCATCAACGAGTTCGTCCAGCAAGGGCTGGCCGGCGCACGCGTCGACGCTATCGCCGAGCGCACGGCAACCTCCAAGCGCATGATCTACTACTACTTCGGCAGCAAAGAGCAGCTGTACTGCGAATGCCTGGTGAAGTTGTACGGCGATATCCGCAAGACCGAGCAAAGCCTGGACCTGGAGTCTTTGCCGGCTGAGCAGGCGATCCGTCGGCTGGTGGAATTCACCTTCGATCACCACGACCGCAATGTCGATTTCGTGCGGATCATCTGCACCGAAAACATCCATTACGGCGAGTACGTCAAGCAGTCGCCGGCGATCCGGGAAATGAGCAGCCTGGTGCTCGAAGCCCTAGGCAACACCCTGCACCGTGGCGTGCAGGAAGGTGTGTTCCGCACCGGCATCGAGGTGATCGACCTGCACATGCTGATGAGCTCGTTCTGCTTCTACCGGGTGTCCAATCGCCACACCTTCGGCGAGATCTTCCAGATCGACCTGTCTGATGACCAGGTCAAGCTGCGTCACAAAGCCATGATCTGTGACGCCGTATTGCGCTATATCTGCGCCTGAACGCCGCTTACTCGCCCAGCCGTTGCTCGCGTGACGGCGGGTAGCCGAAGTACGCCGCATAGCACTTGCTGAAGTGCGACACCGACACGAACCCGCAGGCCACTGCCACTTCCATCACCGACAGGTCCGAATACTGCAGCAGCCGGCGGCTTTTGGTGATGCGCAGCTCCATGTAGTAGCGCCGTGGCGAGGTGCCCAACTGTGCCTGGAACAGGCGGTCGATCTGCCGGCGCGAGCGCCCGCTATAGGCGGCCAGCTGATCGAGGCTGAGGGTTTCCTCCAGGTTGTTCTCCATCAGCTCGACGATGGTGCGCAGGTGCAGGCTCATGGATTTTTTCGCTCCCGGGCCGACCTGGCGGTAGCGGGCCCCGGAGAACGACAGGATTTCCTCCACGCCTTCGGCCAGCCCGTCACCATAAAGCCGGCGCACCAGGCCCAGCATCAGCTCCATGGCACCATTGGGGCTGGCGGCGCTGAGGCGGTCGCGGTCGAGGGTGAAGCTGGCCGGGGTGATGCGGGTTTGCGGGCTGCGCTCGGACAGGCTGGCGCGCTGCTCGGGGTGGATACTGCAGCCATAGTCGTCCAGCACCCCGGCGCGGCCAAGGAACCAGGCACCGTTCCACAGGCCGCCCAACGCCATGCCATGGGCGGCGCAGTCGTCCAGCAGGCGGTCGAGTTCAGGGTACTTCAGTGGGGTGCGCAAGCCGCCGCAGATCACCAGCAGGTCCAGTTCTTTCAGTGCCCCGGCGGACAGCTCGGTGGCCACCAGTTCCAACCCTAGGTCGCTGGTCACCCGGTCGCCATCCATCGACAGCGGGGTGAACTGGAAACTGTCGGCGCGCAGCAGGTTGGCCGTGACCAGCACGTCCATGGCCACGGTGAAGCTGGCCATCGAGAAGTGTTCGAGCAGGACGAAATCAACCCGGTAGGGGGCCTGGGCATTGGCGCTGGTGGGTTTCAGCCGCAGCATGTTGCTGGTACTGGTCTTCTTGCTGAACTGACGTGGCGTGGGCACTCTGGTCTCCGCTTCCTGGCTGGCTCGCAGAGTGTGGCGGGTGGCCGGGGGAAAGACAATGTTCCGGGTGGGTGTGTCGTATTTCAGGTCGTGTTCAGGCAACCTGTCTGGCTTGGCCTATTGCCGCCATGTTGCCCCCTGTCACTGAGGACGCCCTTGATGAAGTACGCCGTTGCCCTGTTGTTCAGCCTGTTGCCGCTGCTGGCCAATGCCTTGGAACCGGGCGAGAAGCTGGCCCCGTGGACGCTGCTCGACCAGCACGACCAGGCCTACAGCCTCGATACCGGCACGCACATCCTGCTGGTAGCCCGCGACATGGACGGTGCCAAGCTGGTCAAAGCGGCGCTGGGCGAGCAGCCCCGGGGCTACCTGGAGGCGCGTGATGCGGTGTTCGTTGCCGACATCCAGCGCATGCCGGCGCTGATCAGCAAGCTGTTCGCCATCCCTGCCATGCGCGATTACAACTACCGGGTGCTGCTGGACCGAGAAGGGCGTGTGGCCAGCCGTTATTCCGGGCAGGATGGCCAGGTGCAGTGGTTGCAGCTGCAGCAGGGCGTGCTTGTGAGCCAGCGGGCGTTTACCGATGCGGCGGCGTTGAAGGCGGCGCTGGAGAGCGCCGTGCAGCATTGAGGCCATACCACCGTCGTCTGCAGGAGAGCGCCCAGCCCTTTGGGCTGCGCTTTCACGCAGATAACCAAGGCAGCAAGCGAGCTGTTTACCCGCCGCCTGGCGGTGCCAGCCTTTACTTGGCCAGCCCCGCAAGCGGGCAGTGCAATACCAGCTTCGCACCCCCCAGCTCGCTGTCCCCAATCTCCAGCCCGAACCCATGCAGGTCGACGATCGCCGCAACGATCGACAATCCCAGCCCGAACCCGGCATGGCGATGGCCTTCATCGCTGCGATAAAACCGCTTCAGCACCGCAGTACGCTCTTCTTCGGGAATACCCGGCCCGCTGTCCTCGATAGCCAGGTGCACGCCGTTATCGTCCTGCGTTGCGCAAATCCGCACTTGCCCACCCTCGGGCGTGAACTTGATACCGTTGCCCACCAGGTTGGCCAGTGCCTCGAACAGCAGTTCTCGGTCACCGTACAGTGCCGGCAGCTGCGCGGGCTGGTGCAATTGCAGATGGATGCCGCCATCTTCGGCCAAAGGCAGGTAGAAGTCGTGCAGTTCGACCAGCAGTTCATGCGGGTCAAGCTGGACGAAACCGGCCCGGCGCTGGCGGTCTTCCAGTTCGCTGATGCGTAGCAACCCGCGAAAACGCGCCATCAGGGTGTCGGTTTCGCCGATGGCCTGGTCCAGCGCCTCGGCTTGCGCGGAGTCGACGTCGCTCTGCTGGCGAATGCGGTACAACTGGGCGCGCAGGCGTGTAAGCGGGGTACGCAGGTCATGGGCAATGTTGTCGCACACGCCCTTGACCTCATGCATCAGCCGCTCGATGCGGTCGAGCATGGCGTTGACGATGGCGGCCAGCATGTCCAGCTCGTCGCGCCGGGCCGACAAGGGCAGACGGTGGGTCAGGTCGCCGGCGACGATCAGCTCGGCCTGGGCCTGGATTGCACGGATACGCTTCAGCGGCCGGCGGCGCAACAAATACCAGCCGGCAAAGCCTGGGATCAGCGTCAAGGAGATACCCCAGAGCAGGGCATCGAGAATGATCCGGGTAACCACGAACAGTGAGCCGTTATCGCGGAACAGTACCAGCCAGCGGCCATCTTGCACTTTGATCGCCACCGCATCGCAGCTGTCGCGGGGCAGGTGTGGGTCGTCGGCATCCAGGCAGCGTTTCAACTCATGGATCTTGCCGTCCAGCCTGAGCTCCGGGGGCAGGGTACGCACACTGCCGCCAATCGGGTTGAGCTGGGTGTCGAACAGGCCATAGGCGTCGAAGCTTCGCTCCTCGAAGGCCTGGCTGGCGATCAGTGCGTCGTCCAGTTGTTTGCCGCTCATGTGCGCGAACAGGTGCTGGCGCTGCAGCATCGAATGGCGGGTGAGCTTGTTCAGGTAGCTGGACACCTCGAAGTACAGCACACCCATGAGGATGCTGCTCCAGGCCACGAACAGAAAGCTGTACAGCGCCAGCAGGCGGCTGGTGGAGGAGCTCCAGCCCTTAGACGGGTTCAGCAATGGCATAGCCGGAGCCCCGTACCGTACGGATCAGCGGCGACTGGCCGGGGGAGTCGATTTTCTTGCGCAGGCGGCCGATATGCACGTCGATCAGGTTTGTGCCGGGGTCGAAATGGTAGCCCCAGACTTCTTCGAAAATCATCATCCGCGTGATCACCTGGCCGCTGTGGCGCATCAGGTACTCCAGCAGTTTGTATTCGGTGGGCAGCAGGTTGAGCGTATTGTCACCGCGGCGCGCCTCGTGGCTGATCAGGTCCAGTTGCAGGTCGGCGACCTGCAGGCGTGTCTGGGTCATGGGCACACTGTTGCGGCGCAGCAATACCTCGACCCGTGCGGCCATTTCGTCGGAGGCAAATGGCTTGGTCAGGTAGTCGTCACCGCCGGCACGCAGGCCGCGTACCCGTTCGTCGACGTCGGAGAGGGCGCTGATCATCAGGATCGGCGTGGCGATCTTGAGGCTGCGCAAGGTAGTGACGATGGTCAGGCCATCGACCTCGGGCAGCATGCGGTCCAGGGTGATCAGGTCGTAGCCACCGGCAATGGCCTTGGCCAGGCCTTCACGGCCATTGTCGGCCCAATCCACCTCCAGGCCGTGGCTGGTAAGTTCGGCGACGATTTCCTGGCCGGTGACGGCGTCGTCTTCGATGGTCAGTACGCGAGGCATGCTGGTTCCTGGGCATCTAATAGAGATTTGATTGTGCCAAAGAATAGACAACCGGCGATTTAAGAAAAATTCATGTAGCGTCTTTTACCTGCACTGGCCTCTTCGCGGGTGAACCCGCTCCCACAAGTACAGCGGCGCTCCCCAAGATCGGTGAGGGCCCTGTGGGAGCGGGTTCACCCGCGAAGCAAGCGGCGCGGTGTTTCAGCGGGCGCCGATACCTTCAGCATGCATGATCTGCGCAATGATCGGCACCGGGGTCATCAGGTGCGAGCGCATCATGGCGCTGGCGCGCTTGGCGTCACGGGCGAGAATCACCTCGACCAGCGCCGCATGCTCCTGGCGCTTGAGCGCCAGGGCCTGTTCGGAGAACACCGTCTGCGTCAGCCACAGGTGGCGGTAGCGCTCGGCCTGGTCGAACAGGTAGGTGCGTGCCTGAAGCAGGTGCTTGGAGCCGCAGCCCGAGGCAATGGCAGTATGAAACGCCTTGTGCCGCTCGTCCCACACATCCAGGCGCTGCTCGCGGGTTTTTACTTCAACCACCTTGGCCAGGGTATGCGAGTGGGCCAGCACTGACGCCTCCCAGGCGTCGTCGCCGCGCTCGATTGCCAGGGCGATGATCATGGCCTCCAGGTTGGCGCGGGCATCGTAGATGTCGTTCATCTCGTCCAGCGACATGGGCGCCACCCGGTAGCCTTTCTGGCTGATCGCGTTGACCAGGTGCTCGGCCACTAGTTGCGACAGTGCTTCGCGCAGCGGGCCCACGCCCAGGTCGTAGCGTTCCTTCAAGGCGCTCATCAACAGTTTTTCGCCGGGCTTGAACACGCCACGGATGATGTCCTTCTTGAGCCTCTCATACCCGCTGAATGCTGAGTTTTGTCGGGGGGCGAGCGCTTCCAAGATCCTGTTCCTCAAAACGTTTTGGCGATCATACCGAAACCGTCTGCTTACGAAAAACAGTGGATAAACGGCAATACTGTAGCCTA
This sequence comes from Pseudomonas sp. BP01, assembly GCF_022760795.1. Classification (NCBI taxonomy): domain Bacteria; kingdom Pseudomonadati; phylum Pseudomonadota; class Gammaproteobacteria; order Pseudomonadales; family Pseudomonadaceae; genus Pseudomonas; species Pseudomonas sp. BP01. The sequence continues at coordinate 19,537 of NZ_JAFBKA010000048.1, read as the reverse complement.
AATATAAAAATGTAGACATTTTGCTGTAGTGGCGATATTTTTGCTTCGGCCGCACTGATCCAGGTCACAACCGGACGGCGCTCTTCACTTTATTTGCCAGGAAACTGCCATGAACGCTTTTACGCAGATCGACGAACTTGTGATGCCACTGCCGCTCGAGCCGCGTGGTTACACCATCGCCCCTTCGAAACAGTCGCCGCGCCTGCTTGAACTGACCTTCGCCCCCGAAACCGTCGAAGCGTTTGTCCAGGCCGTTGCCGAGTGGCCGGTGCAGGCGCTGGAGTACAAGTCGTTCCTGCGTTTCCGGCTGGGTGAAATCCTTGACGAACTGTGCCAGGGCACCCTGCGCCCGGTGCTGCTCAACACCATCCTTGATCGCGCCACCGGCGGCATGCTGATTACCCCGTTGGGCCTGGATGACGTAAGCCAGGCAGAGGACATGGTCAAGTTCACTACCGCTTGCGCGCATCTGATCGGCCGTTCCAACTACGACGCCATGAGCGGCCAGTTCTATGCACGCTTTGTGGTGGTCAATTCCGACAACTCCGACAGCTACCTGCGTCAGCCGCATCGGGTGATGGAGTTGCACAACGACGGCACTTTCGTGAACCAGATCACCGATTACGTGCTGATGCTGAAGATCGACGAAAAGAACATGGAAGGCGGGAATTCGCTGCTGCTGCACCTGGACGACTGGGAGCAGTGCGAGGAATTCTTCCGCCACCCTATGGCCCGCCGCGAAATGCGCTGGACCGCACCGCCGAGCAAGAAGGTGGCCGAAGATGTGTTCCACTCTGTGTTCGACACCGACGGCGAAGGTCGCCCGACCATGCGCTACATTGACCAGTTCGTGCAGCCGGAAAACTACGAAGAAGGCATCTGGCTGAACGCCCTGTCCGATTCGCTGGAAGGCAGCGCGAAGAAGGTTTCGGTGCCGGTGGCGGTTGGCAGCTTCCTGCTGATCAACAACCTGTTCTGGCTGCACGGTCGCGACCGCTTCACCCCGCATGAGGGCCTGCGCCGTGAGCTGATGCGCCAGCGGGGTTACGTCGCCTTCCCCAAACCGCTGTACCAGCGCGGGCAATAATGACAGGGCGCAGGGTGGGCGCCCGCCCATGCGTCGTTGCACAACATGATGCCACCAGGGCCCGCGCGGGCCTTGGTGGGCGAGCCAGGCAACGCCTGCGTGTGAGGTAAGGCTGTGTACGATTTCATCATTATTGGCGGCGGCATTGTGGGCATGTCCACGGCCATGCACCTGATCAAGGTCTACCCGGACGTAAAGATTCTCCTGCTGGAGAAGGAGTCCGGCCCGGCCCGCCACCAGACCGGTCACAACAGCGGCGTGATCCACGCTGGCGTGTACTACACCCCCGGCAGCCTCAAGGCGCGCTTCTGCCTGGAAGGCAACAAGGCCACCAAGGCCTTCTGCACCCAGCACGGCATCCCTTTCGATGAGTGCGGCAAGCTGCTGGTGGCCACCAACGAGCTGGAAATGCAGCGCATGAAGGCGCTGTGGGAGCGTACCGCGGCCAACGGCCTGGAGCGCCACTGGCTGTCGGCCGACGAACTGCGCGAGCGCGAGCCCAATATCGTGGGAATGGGGGGCATCTTCGTGCCGTCCAGCGGCATCGTCAATTACGCCCAAGTGACTGCTGCGATGGGCGCTGAATTCCAGCGTGCCGGCGGCGAAATCCGCTATGGGGCAGAGGTGGTCGGCCTGCAGGAACAAGCCAGCGAAGTGATCGTGCGCACGCAGCGCGACGAGTTCCGTAGCCGTTTCCTGGTGACCTGTTCGGGCCTGATGGCCGACCGCGTGGTCAGCATGCTGGGCCTGCGCACCGAGTTTGTCATCTGCCCGTTCCGGGGCGAGTACTACTTGCTGCCCAAGCAGCACAACCAGATCGTCAACCACCTGATCTACCCGATCCCCGACCCGTCGATGCCGTTTTTGGGCGTGCACCTGACCCGCATGATCGACGGCACCGTCACGGTTGGCCCCAACGCCGTACTGGCGATGAAGCGCGAGGGCTACCGCAAGACCGACGTCAGCCCCAGCGACCTGTTCCAGACCCTGACCACCCCCGGCATTCTCAAGGTGCTGGCGAAGAACTTCCGCCCGGGCCTGATCGAGATGAAAAACTCGCTGTTCAAGGGCGGCTACCTCAAGCAGGTGCAGAAGTACTGCCCGAGCATCACCAAGGCCGACCTCACGCCTTACCCGGCCGGTGTGCGCGCCCAGGCGGTTTCGCGCGACGGCAAGCTGATCGACGACTTCCTGTTCGTCAACACCGCACGCAGCGTCAACGTGTGCAATGCACCGTCGCCGGCCGCCACCTCGGCCATCCCGATCGGCGCCTACATCGTCGAGAAGGTGTGTGAGCAGGTCACCCGTGCAGGTGGCAGCGTCCCCAAGGCGGACCTGGCGGCCAGCCAGCGTGCGGCCAGCTGACACCGCCCTGATACGTTCTGCGGTTTCCTTTTACTCAACCCGGACTGCCCTGTTCACCGTTCAGGGCAGGGCGGGCTTTTTCGCGCCTGCGTCGGCGACCGTGCAGCCGGCGGCCCCAGCGTGGGCATGACAAAAACAACAAGGTAGTGCCATGCAAACCCACAAGAACAATTTGAGTCATGGATTGAAATCACGGCATGTCACCATGCTGTCCATTGCCGGTGTGATCGGCGCCGGCCTGTTCGTTGGCTCTGGTCGTGCCATTGCTGAAGCAGGGCCGGCCACCATTCTGGCCTATATACTGGCCGGTGGCCTGGTGGTGCTGGTGATGCGCATGCTGGCCGAGATGGCGGTGGCTTCGCCGGATACCGGTTCGTTTTCCACCTATGCTGATCTCGCCATCGGCAAGTGGGCGGGCTACACCATCGGTTGGCTGTACTGGTGGTTCTGGGTGCTGATCATTCCCATCGAAGCCAACATTGCCGCCACCATCATCAATTCCTGGGTCCCGCAGATGGAGATCTGGGTATTGTCGTTGGTGATTACCTTGTTGCTGACCGCCACCAACCTGTTCAGCGTGAAGAACTATGGCGAGTTCGAGTTCTGGCTGGCACTGGTAAAAGTGGTGGCGATCGTCGCGTTCATTGCACTTGGCGTGTGCGCCATTTTCGGCCTGCTGCCCGGTTCCGGTGTCAGCGGTGTCTCGCGCCTCTGGGATACCGGTGGTTTCATGCCCAATGGTTTCGGTGCGGTGCTGAGCGCCATGCTGATCACCATGTTCTCGTTCCTCGGCGCCGAGGTGGTGACCATTGCCGCAGCCGAATCCTCTGATGCGGGCAAGCATATTTCCAAGGCCACCAATTCGGTGATCTGGCGGATCACCTTGTTCTACATCCTGTCGATTTTCATCGTCATCGCGCTGGTACCCTGGACTGATCCGCGCCTGGCGACCGAAGGTTCCTATGTCACGGTGCTGGATACCCTGGGCGTGGCGAATGCCAAGGCAATCATCGATTTTGTGGTGTTGACTTCGGTGACCAGTTGCCTGAACTCGTCGCTGTATACCGCTTCGCGCATGGTCTACTCGCTGAGCCGCCGCGGAGATGCACCGGCCTGCGCCCAGGTGACCAGCCGCAGTGGCACGCCTGTGGTAGCGGTACTGCTATCCACTGGCGCGGCATTTTTGGCCGTGATCGCCAATTACCTGGTGCCGGCCAAGGTGTTCGGCTTCCTCATGGCCAGCTCGGGGGCCATTGCCTTGCTGGTGTACCTGGTCATCGCGATTTCCCAGCTGCGCCTGCGCCAGCGCCTGACCGCGCAGGGCAAGACCCTGGGTTACCGCATGTGGCTGTTCCCGTGGCTCACTTGGGGTGTGATCGTATTCATCTGCAGCGTGCTGGTCGTGATGCTGCTGCGTCCGGACCATCGCCTGGAAGTGGTGTCGACCATGGTGTTGGCTGTGTTGGTGGTGTGTTCCGGCTTGCTGGTCACGCGCCGGCGGGCGCGCGGGGTGCCGATCAACAGCTTAGGGCAGGGCGCCTGATCAGCCTGGGCTGAAGACAGACGAGCAAGTCGTCCCCGGCTGTGAGAGGATGTCCACCATCACAGCCAGGACCCCGAACACAGCCTGATGAAGACACCCAAAAGAATCGAACCCCTGATCGAAGACGGCCTGGTCGACGAAGTACTGCGGCCGTTGATGAGTGGCAAGGAGGCCGCCGTGTACGTGGTGCGCTGCGGCAACCAGGTGCGCTGCGCCAAGGTCTATAAAGAGGCCAACAAGCGCAGTTTCCGCCAGGCCGCCGAGTACCAGGAAGGCCGCAAGGTACGTAACAGTCGCCAGGCCCGGGCCATGGCCAAAGGCAGCAAGTTCGGCCGTAAAGAAGCCGAAGATGCCTGGCAGAACGCCGAAGTTGCGGCATTGTTCCGCCTGGCCAGTGCGGGTGTGCGGGTGCCCAAGCCCTACGACTTCCAGGACGGCGTGCTGTTGATGGAGCTGGTGACCGATGCCGATGGCGACGCTGCCCCGCGCCTGAACGACGTGCACCTGGAAGCCGAGGAAGCCCGCACGTTCCACGCCTTTGTCATTCGTCAGATCGTACTGATGCTTTGTGCGGGGCTGGTGCACGGTGACCTATCCGAGTTCAACGTGCTGCTCGGCCCGGACGGGCCGGTGATCATCGATTTGCCGCAGGCCGTGGATGCAGCCGCTAACAACCACGCTTTCAGCATGCTCCAGCGCGATGTGGATAACATGGCCCATTATTTCGGGCGCTTTGCCCCAGAGCTGAAAAGCACCCGGTATGCGCAGGAAATGTGGGCGCTGTTCGAGGCCGGTGATTTGCTGCCCGACAGCCCGTTGACTGGGGTGTTCGCAGATGACGAACATGAAGCTGACGTGTCCGGGGTAATGCGCGAAATCGACGCCGCCCGGCTGGATGATGCACGCCGCCGTGCAGCGCGTGACGAGGCTGAGCATGGCGCGGTCAAGGCAGAGGAGCCCACGCCGCCCTGGTTGCAATAAGGCGTTGCAGGCGCCTCACATCTTTGTGGGGCTTTCCCGAAGCTGTGCTGTCTCTGCGTGAGCGGGTTCACCCGCGGAGGGGCCGGCACAGGCAAACCCGGCCATTACCATTGACGCAAGACACAATCTCGTCATTTAGCCTTTTCACTGGCGCGCGACAGGCATAAGGTATACGCCGTTCAAAATGCCCTGGAGCTGTCATGTCCAACCAATTTCCGTCCGTTCGTCCACGCCGCCTGCGCCAGAACGAGTCCCTGCGCACGATCTTCCAGGAAACCGAATTCCGCCTGGAAGACCTGATCCTGCCGATCTTCGTCGAAGAGGGCATCGATGACTTCGTGCCGATCTCCAGCATGCCTGGGGTCAACCGCATCCCCGAGAAGCTGCTGGCCCAGGAAATCGAGCGTTATGCCCGTGCCGGTATCAAGTCGGTGATGACCTTTGGCGTGTCGCACAACCTGGACGCCACCGGCAGCGACACCTGGAACGAAAACGGCCTGGTCGCGCGCATGTCGCGCATCTGCAAGGACACCGTGCCGGAAATGGTGGTGATGTCCGACACCTGCTTCTGCGAATACACCAGCCACGGCCACTGCGGCGTGCTGCATGACCATGGTGTGGACAACGACGCCACCTTGGCCAACCTGGGCAAGCAGGCGGTCATCGCCGCCGCTGCCGGTGCCGACTTCATCGCTCCGTCGGCAGCAATGGACGGCCAGGTACAGGCCATCCGTAGCGCGCTTGATGGTGCCGGTTTCCGCGACACCGCGATCATGGCCTACTCCACCAAGTTCGCCTCGTCGCTGTATGGCCCGTTCCGTGAAGCCGGCGGTACCACGCTGAAGGGCGACCGCAAGAGCTACCAGATGAACCCGATGAACCGCCGCGAAGCAGTGCGCGAATCGCTGCTGGACGAGCAAGAGGGTGCGGATGTGCTGATGGTCAAGCCAGCTGGCGCCTACCTTGACGTGATCGCCGACATCCGCGCTGCCTCGCGCCTGCCGTTGGCGGCGTACCAGGTGAGTGGCGAGTACGCGATGATCAAGTTCGGCGGCCTTGCGGGCGCCATCGATGAAGGCCGGGTGGTGCGTGAAAGCATCGGCGCGATCAAGCGTGCCGGTGCCGACCTGATCCTGACCTACTTCGCCATGGACCTGGCGCGCGAAGGTATCTGAGGCCTGGCCTTCGGTAAAACAAGCCGCTGCAGTTGCAGCGGCTTTTCTTTGTGCGCGGTGGGTGAGGCGGCGCAAACGCACAAAAAATCAGTAAGCGCTGAATTATTTAGTGTCCCGTTGTATCTGATCCCTTAGAGCATTCATCGACAGGGATACGGGTATGAAACCTCGCAAGAAAAAAGTCCAGCCAATCGGCCTGAAGGACATTACCATCGTCGACGACGCCAAGATGAAGAAGGCGATTACCGCTGCCGCACTGGGCAATGCGATGGAGTGGTTCGACTTTGGCGTTTACGGCTTCGTGGCTTATGCCCTGGGCAAGGTGTTTTTCCCCAACGCCGACCCCAGCGTGCAGATGATCGCGGCGCTGGCCACCTTCTCGGTGCCGTTCCTGATTCGGCCATTGGGCGGGCTGTTTTTCGGCGCCTTGGGCGACAAGTTCGGGCGGCAGAAAATCCTCGCGGCGACCATCGTCATCATGTCGCTCAGCACCTTTGCCATCGGCCTGATACCGTCTTATGCCAGCATCGGCATCTGGGCACCGATCCTGTTGTTGCTGGCCAAGATGGCCCAGGGCTTTTCGGTGGGCGGCGAGTACACCGGCGCCTCGATCTTCGTGGCCGAATACGCCCCCGACCGCAAACGCGGTTTTCTCGGTAGCTGGCTGGACTTCGGCTCGATTGCCGGCTTTGTGCTAGGCGCGGGCGTGGTGGTGCTGATTTCCACCATTCTGGGCGAAGAAAAGTTCCTTGAATGGGGCTGGCGCCTGCCGTTCTTCCTGGCCCTGCCGTTGGGCATCATCGGCCTTTACCTGCGCCATGCGCTGGAAGAAACACCTGCGTTCCAGCAGCATGTCGACAAGCTGGAGCAGGGCGACCGCGAAGGCCTGGCCTCCGGGCCCAAGGTGTCGTTCAAGGAAGTGGCCACACAGCACTGGCGCAGCCTGGTGACCTGCATCGGCGTGGTGATTGCCACCAACGTCACCTACTACATGCTGCTCACCTACATGCCCAGCTACCTGTCGCACAACCTGCATTACAGCGAAGACCATGGCGTGCTGATCATCATTGCGATCATGGTCGGCATGCTGTTCGTGCAGCCGGTGATCGGCCTGCTCAGCGACAAGTTCGGCCGCCGGCCGTTCATCATCGTGGGCAGTGTCGGCCTGTTTGCCCTGGCCATTCCGGCGTTCATGCTGATCAACAGCGGCGTGCTGGGGGTGATTTTTGCCGGGCTGCTGATCATTGCCGTGCTGCTGAACTTCTTCATCGGTGTAATGGCCTCGACGCTGCCCGCGATGTTCCCTACGCACATCCGCTACAGCGCGCTGGCGGCCGCTTTCAACATTTCGGTGCTGATCGCCGGGCTTACCCCCACCGTCACAGCCTGGCTGGTGGAAAGCACTGGCGACCTGTACATGCCGGCCTACTACCTGATGGTGATCGCTGCTATTGGCCTGCTGACCGGGTTGACCATGAAGGAAACCGCCAACAAGCCGCTGCGCGGCGCGGCACCGGCGGCGTCGGACATCGAGGAAGCGCGTGAGCTGTTGCAGGAGCACCACGACAACATCGAGCAGAAGATCGAGGACATCGATGCGCAGATCGCCGAGCTGGAAGCCAAGCGCCAGACCCTGGCACAGCAGCACCCGCGCATCGATTGATCAGCGCGGCATGTAGCCACGCTGCCAGGCGCGTGGGATGAACCGCGACACCAGGGCCAGCACACAGGCCAGCGCGCAGCTGCCAGCCAGTGCCTGCAGGCCCAGGCGCTGCTGCAACCAGGCGCCCAACGCGGCCCCCAGCAGCATGCCGGCCCAGGGCACCAGCTGCACCCGCCAGCCGTTGCGCCGCTCGCCCAGCAGCCAACGGCCCAGGCCACGGCCAAAGCGGGACAGGGCCCCGGTGACGTAAGTCAGACCGATGGGCAGGCCGTTCACCTGCTCAACCACGGCATTGATCATGCCCATGGCCAGCGTGGCGGCCAATAAAGCCGGAAAGGTGGCTGCAAATGGCCAGGCGGCCGCAAACGCCAGCAGCACGGCGACCATCAGCAACACAGGCCAGGCCCGACGGCGCAAGCCACGGGCCAGCAGCACGCCCAGCGCATTGCCAGCGACAAAGCCCAGTATCGCGCCACTCAGGCGCAGCACCAGGGCCAGGTCTGCCTCACTGATGGCCACGGCCAGGCGTGTGGTATTGCCACTCATGAACGACACGAAGTCGCCCAGCGCTAGCAGGCCGATAGCATCGGTCATGCCAGCCAGCACCGACAAACCGGCGACCAGGCCAAGGCCGACCCGGCCACGCAACACTTGCAGGCGTAGCCGCGTGGCCGTGCGCGCGGGGAGGGCGTTGGGCAGCATGGGCAGGCCTCAGGGCAGCAGTTTTTCGCGGGCCAGAGTGCCTTTGATGGTGCGCTCCACCACATCGACCAGCACCATGGTCTGGTGATCGACCTCGATATTGAGCTGTTCGCCGGCCTTGTAGCTGGCAAAAGTGGTCTGGCGCAGGGTTTCCGGGATCAGGTTGATGGTGATGACGTTGTCGTCGACATCGGCGACGGTCAGGCTGCAGCCATTGACCCCGATGAAACCGCGCGGGAACACGTACTTGCCCCATTCCGGCGGCATGCGGAACTTGATGAAGGCGCCGGTTTCCTTGATCGACAGTTCGACGATTTCGGCGGTGGTGGCGATGTGGCCGGCCATCAGGTGGCCACCGACTTCGGCGTTCATTTTCGCCGAACGTTCGATGTTGACCCCCTGGCCCGCCTTGAAGAAGCGCAGGTTGGTGCGTTCGAGGGTGGCGGTCATGGCGTCGAATTTGACTTGCGTGCCGGCGATTTCGGTGACCGACAGGCAGGTGCCTTCGACACTGACGCTGGCGCCGATCTTCAGCTCGTCGAGCAGCTCCGGGGTGAGGTCGATGGTGAACTGCTTGTGGCCCGGGTGGGTGGCCACATCAAGCAGAGGGCGGACGGCCTGGACGATGCCGGTGTACATGGAGTTGCTCCTGGGCACGGAAAAGAAACTTTCCGAACGCTATGCCCCTGGAGCGGTAAATGCAAGACCGGCCTCTCCCACGGCTACTGCACCGCCTTAGCTGCGGCGCCCGTTACACATGAGCGCTGCTGTTGACGATGCGCAGGCACAGCGCCTCGTACGGATCCAGGTTCACCAGCAATCGCCCATCCTCGGTCAGGTCCCCTTCGACCGTTTCATTGATCATGTCCACTACCGTCCCGGGCGTGAACCCGGTCAGCTGCAACTCCTCGGCAATCGCTGCCTGGCCAAAGTTCAGTGCGCTGATCTGGATACCGCGCCCGGCTGGCAGTTCGTGCACCATCACCAGCAACCCTGGGCTGCTGACCTCAGGCACCAGCACCTGGCGGCTGGTGGCTATGCCGTAGGCCTGCCGCACAGCCAGTAGCTTCTTCACCTTGCAGGCAAATGAATCAGCGTTTTCCAGCTGGCTGTCGAGGCTGCCATACAGTGCCCTGGCCCGTGGCATGCCACGCACCGATACCTCCGCCTGTGGGTCGAGACCGGCCAGGTCATAACCGCCCCGGTGAATCCAGCGGGTATCGCCATCCAGCATCCGCTGCGCGACTGCTTCGGCGGGCAAGGGCAGGGCACCGACCAGGTCCCAGCCAGATAGCGCGACCACCCCTGGCTGCATGGCGTTGTACATGACCAGCAGCAGGTGCACTTTCTGGATCAGCTCGATGTCTGCTGCACCGATTTGCTCAAGGTCGCGGATGCCCAGGGCTGCGGTGATCAGGCTGGCCGTGGTACAGGCGATGCCATTGGTCACGAAGCGCAGGTTGTAGGGCGCGTGCTCGCCCGAGAGGCGTTCGTAGATCTCTTCGCGGACATGCTCACGCAGGATGCTGCCGGGCAAGGTCTGGCCCTTGTACAGGTACATGTCGTGGGCGTGCAGGGTCCAGAAGTGCACCAGTTCCACGGTCAGCTCGTCGTGGTTTTGAAGGGCATGGATCAGCGAGGCCGGGTCGATGCCGAAGGCGTGCATTTCCTTGAGCATCAGGCGCAGGAACTCAGTGTCACCGGTCAGCAGTGCATGCTGATAGGCCGGCCGGGTGATGAAGTCGTAGGACAGGTCGGCCCCGCCCTTGGACATCTGCGCGATGTCGTCCAGGGTCAGGTTCAGTTCCTGGAAGCTGAAGCCGCCCGCCTTGCGGATCATGCCGCCGATCAACTGGTTGCCGACGATCGACAGTGGGTGGCTCTCCGACCAGGCTGTGCCGCTGGCCCGCGTTTCCACGCCGAGAAAACCGTTGGCGTCCAGACGCAGGCCGCGCGCGCCCAGGCAGTCCAGGGCGTGCAGGGCATCGCCAATGATCATTTGCTGGGCAGCGAAGGTCGGGTCCAGCCAGTTCAGCGAGGGTTGGCCGTCCTTGAAGTAGTGCAGGTATACCCAGCGACGGGTTTTGCCATCGACACCGGTGATGGGCGGCGTGACGCTCCAGTCGGTTTCCTTCACACCGGGCTCGAAGAAGATCACCCGTTGCAACTGGCCGACGATGTAATGGCGGGCTTTGAGCTCGTCGCACTGGGCCGGCAGCAGGTTGAGCGAATCGCGGCCGGTGGGCACCTCTGGCAGTAGCGGCCAGTCTTCTTCGCGGATTTCGACCATGTGGTACAGCCCCGGGTAAGGGCCGTGGGCCATCTCGGCCAAGCGGAAGTCGGCACCTTTGCCGGTGTGCGATGGGATCAGGTCGTCGATGGTCACGGCATTGTGCGCGGCGGCCATGCGGCTCATCTGCACCAGTTCCTGTTCGCTGCCGTACAGCGGGTCGATATCGAAGCTGATGCGGTCGAAGTTACCGTCAACGCTGGGCGTGAGTTCGCGGCCACGGATGCCGCCGGACAACTTGATGGGGCCTGTGTGCAGGCCTTGGATGCCGATCTCTGACAGCCGTTTCCACAGGGCTTCGTGGGCAAGCGCACCGAGCACGGAACAGTCTTGTGGGGCGATGATGGCGTCGGGGTAGACGGTCAACCAGACCGAGGCGATTTCGGTGGCGCGGCGTGGCTGGGCTTCGGCGTAGGGCTGCTGCCACAGGCGTGACTGCCCTGAATACAGGCTGGCACGCGCCTGGGAAGCCTTGAGCATGGCGCGGTCTTCGAGCCATTTGACGTATGACGGGTCGGGCTGGGTCATTTCGCGTCCTCTTTGCGTGTCGGCACCGGCTCAGGTTATGACGGCATTGTGGCCTGATCGTTCGGCTGAAACCTGTGATGGCCTCTTCGCGGGTAAACCCGCTCCCACATTGACCGCGTCGCACCAGGGGGCGGTGGCTTATTCAGGTAGCCACTGTTCTCAAGGCCGGTGCAGTAGCTGTGGGAGCGGGTTTACCCGCGAAGAGGCCGGCCCTGCTAGCACACCCTCAGCGCCGGGCGGACAACTGCTGGGGCGCCAGAAACGCATCATGGAAGTAATCGCGCACGGCCTGCATCGCCGGGCTGAATGCCCGCTCACGGTGCCAGGCCAGCCCTACACTCATAGGTGTCACCGGGTCGCTGATGGTCACCGTCTCGATGCGCTTGCCCTCCAGTGACCAAGGGCGGTGCACCAGATCTGACAAGACCGCCACACCACTGCCATTGGCAACCATGCTGCGCACGGCTTCCACCGAACTGGTCCGCACCCGCACGCTCGGGCGCTGCCCGGCCAGTTCCCAATAACGCATGGCGCTTTGCTCGGCCTCGTCTACGGTCAGCAGGATGAACGGTTCGCAGGCCACATCGGCCAGGCTTACCGCCGAGCGCTCGCACAGCGGGTGGTGGCCGGGCAGCCATAGCCGGCGCTCGGAGTTGAACAGGGTTTCGGAGACGATGTCGGGGTGAGTGAGGTTGGCCGTGAGCACAACCGCCATGTCGAAACGCCCCTCCAGCAAACCTTGCTCGATGGCGCTGCGCTCCTGTTCGTACAGCTCCAGGGTCACATCCGGGTGCCAGTGTTCCAGGCGCTGCAGGTGGTGTGGCAGGAAGTAGCCGATCACTGTGTAGCTTGCCGCCAGGCGCAGCAGGCCGCTGGCGCGCACGTTCGGCAGCGGGCTGTTCAGCGCGTCGTCAACACTGCGCAGAATCACGTAGGCGCGGTTCAGGAAGTGCCGGCCAGCCTCGGTCAGGCTCATGCCTTGGGCCGAGCGCTGGAACAGCAGCACGCCAAGCATGGCTTCCAGTTCCTTGATTGCCGTGGTCACCGCCGACTGGGAGATGTTCAGGTGGATGGCTGCCTGGGAAATCTGGCCGATCTCGGCGGTGGCAACGAAGTAGCGGACCTGCCGCAGGGTCAGTGACACGGTTGGCTCCTGGGGTATCTGATTTTCAGAATACACCCTATCTGTTTATAGATCTTCCCAAGGGGATAAGGAGAATCTAACGTGGCTTGCATGCAGTCACAAGCACCAGGAGAGACAGTCATGCAGGTGGTGGATTTCAACTCGGACATGGGTGAGGGATTTGGTCCGTGGACCATTGGCGACGGCGTCGACAACGAGCTGATGGGCTACATAAGCACGGCAAACATCGCCACGGGCTTTCATGCTGGCGACCCCGGTACCATGCGCCGTACCGTTGAGCGGGCCAAGGCCCTGGGCGTGGCGGTGGGTGCGCACCCGGGTTTTCGTGACCTTGTCGGCTTCGGTCGCCGGCACATCAACGCGCCAGCCCAGGAACTGGTCGACGACATGCTCTACCAGCTGGGTGCACTGCGCGAAATTGCCCGTGCCCAAGGGGTACGCCTGCAGCACATCAAGCCGCACGGTGCGCTGTACATGCACCTGGCGCGTGACGAGGAAGCTGCCCGCCTGCTGGTGGAAAACCTGCGGGTGATAGAGCCGGAGCTGCTGTTGTACTGCATGCCGGGTTCGTTGATCTGCCGTATTGCCCAAGCGCTTGGCCAGCCGGTGGTTCGCGAGTTCTACGCCGACCGTGAGTACGACCTGAGCGGCTCGATCGTGTTCACCCGCAATGTGCGCGGCCATGAGCCCAACGCGGTTGCCGAGCGCGTATTGCGGGCATGCCAGCAGGGCCTGGTGCGCACGGTCGAGGGGCAGGACCTGGCCATCGAATTCGATTCCATCTGCCTGCACAGTGACACCCCCGGCGCTCTCGACCTGGTCGAGGCCACGCGCAGGGCGCTGGACGCGGCCGGTATTGTGGTGCGCGCGCCACGCTGAGCCCGTGAGGCATCCGTCTGGCACAAGCCGGAGCCCGTGTATTTTTTTTCGCCTGCCTTTCTATAAAGATTCCAAGAAAAGGAACAGTCATGGCCGAACCGCTTGCTACAACCCCGATCCGCTACAGCTTCGGCGCAGACGAGCACCTGTTTGCCGAAGTCAGCGACAGCATGTCGCTGGAAGCGTTTTTCAAGGGCATGGCCGTCACCCGCGCCGTTGAACGGCTGGCTCTGGATGGCGTGCTGGACGTGTGCCTGGCAAATGCCTCGTTCCAGATCCGCTTCGACCCCGACCGCATTGCGCCGCAGGCGCTGCTTGAAGCGGTGCAAGGTGCCGAGGCCGAGGCTGTGGCCGAGCGCTCTTTGCAGACGCGGATCATCGAGATCCCGGTGCTGTACAACGACCCCTGGACCCATGAAACCCTGATGCGTTTCCGAGACCGCCACCAGGACCCGGCCAGCACCGACCTGGAATACGCGGCGCGCATCAATGGGCTGGCCGATGTCGACGCCTTCATTGCCGCCCACAGTGGTGCGCCCTGGTTCGTGTCGATGGTCGGTTTCGTGGCCGGCCTGCCGTTCATGTTCCAGATGGTCGAGCGCGAGCGGCAGTTGCAGGTGCCTAAATACCTGCGCCCGCGTACCGACACGCCCAAACTCACCCTAGGCCATGGCGGTTGCTTCGGTTGCATCTACTCGGTACGCGGTGCAGGGGGCTACCAGATGTTCGGCGTCACCCCGGCACCGATCTACGACCCTCAGCAAACACTGAACTACCTGAAGGCGCACATGGTGTTTTTCCGCCCGGGTGACATCGTGCAGTTCAAGCCCATTGATCGCCGGGCCTACGACCAGGCAGTGGCAGAGGTGGAGGAGGGCCGCTTCGACCTGCGTATTCGCCCGGTCGAGTTCTCCCTGGATGCCTTCCTTGCCGACCCGGTCGGTTACCCCAAGTCGCTGCAGGAGGTACTGGCATGATCAAGGTACTCAAACCCGGCCTGGCCACCTCGGTGCAGGACCTGGGCCGTGAAGGCTACTACCACCTGGGCATTCCGCCGTCCGGTGCACTCGACCAGTACGCCCTGCGCGCGGCCAACCACCTGGTGGGCAACCCGGCCGGCGCAGCAGCCCTTGAGTGTGCGCTGGTGGGGCCGGAGCTGGAGTTCCAGCAGGATGCGCTGGTGGCGGTCTGCGGTGCACAGATGCCCGCTTTGCTGGATGGCCGCGAGCAGCGCCCCGACACGGCATTTACCGTGCGCGCAGGGCAGGTGTTGCGCTTCGGCTTCCCCACGGCGGGCGCCCGTGCCTACCTGGCCGTTGCCGGCGGCATTGATGTACCTGAGGTGCTCGGCAGCCGTTCCACCTACGCGCTGGGGGCATTGGGCGGGTTCCAGGGGCGCAAGCTGATGGCAGGCGACGTGCTGCCGGTCGGTGTGCCCAGCGGCAAGACCCGCGCCGGCGCAAGCCTGCCCATGGCCCTGCGCCAGGCCCTGGGCGGCGAGGTGGTGGTGCGGGTGGTGCCGGGGCTGTACTTCCATCGGCTGACCGAGGCCGCAGCGCAAAGCTTCTTCACCCAGGCCTGGACAGTCGGCTCCGAAGCGGACCGTATCGGCTATCGCTACAAAGGCGGCAACGCCTTGAGCTTCCAGCCGCGGGAGCAACCGTTCGGTGCCGGCTCGGACCCGTCCAACATCGTCGACAGCTGCTACCCGATCGGTTCTATCCAGGTGCCTGCGGGGCTGGAACCGATCATCCTGCACCGTGATGCGGTGTCGGGTGGCGGCTACGCCATGATCGGCACGGTGATCAGCGCCGACCTCGACCTGATCGGCCAGATGCAGCCCAACCAACAGGCACGGTTCCTGGCGGTGAGCCTGGAGCAGGCGCTGGAGGCGCGGCGGTCGTACAAGAAGAAACTGGCCTGCCTGGCCAGGCTTTTTGGCTGAGCGCGACGCGCTTGTGGAGGGGGTGTGCGATTCCTGCAGGAGCGGAAAACCCGCTCCTGCAGGGCGCTATTCGCTAGCAGGATGTTGCCAGGGAAACGTTTGGAAACTTGATGTAGAGAAGGATCCTACAAGCATTTGGGAAGCCCCAGACTCCTTGGAGAATTGATTCCCCGATAGTGTTCATGTCTTCAGTTTTCCCGAAGACAAGGACCACTTCATGCCCGGCCCATCCGATCTGCCTCCGGTAAAACCCGACGGCGCTGTCGATGCTCATGACGCTTCAGAACGCAGCGTCTACGCGATGCTCGAAGTGCCGGAGGGCAGCGATTCACCCTATCCGGCTGACCAGGGGCAGCGAGCAGGTGACCCGGATTTTGAAGGTTACCCCGCCGACCCGGAGTTCCAGCTGCGTGGCGGCTTCGCAAACCTGATGCTCGACGCGGCAAGCCCGCTGTTCGGGCTGGTCATTCGCCTGCGCACCCTGGATGACCTGCCCAACCTCGCCTACGTGCACAAGACCGTGCAAAACCAGGTCAGCAACATTCGCGAAGAAATCCAGCAGCACGGGTACCCCATCGTGCACCAGGAAGTCTATTCCTATGCCCTGTGCCTGTACCTGGACGAGGCCGTGATGAGCCGCCCGTGGGGCAACAATTCGTGCTGGAGCCACGAGCCGCTGCTCAGCATCTTCCACGACGAAACCCAGGGCGGCGAAAAGATCTTCGTGCTGCTCGAACGGGTCATGCAGGCGCCCAAGGAATTCCAGGATGTACTGGAGTTCCTGTACTACTGCTTTTGCCTGGGCCTCAGGGGCAAGCACGCCCTGGACCCCAAGTGCGAAGAGATCATCAAAGCCTTGATCTCGCGCATGCACACGGTCATCCGCGAACTGCGTGGCCCCACGCCGGAAGAGGTGTGCGACCCCTACACCAACGTCGTTCATTGCCCCCACCGCCCGCGACGCTGGGAGTGGCCCTGGTGGAGCCCGCTGGTGATCTCCGCCGTCGCCATGGTCTGCGCCTACAGCTACTACAGCTACCGCCTCGACCTGCTCACCGCCGAAGTCCTGGAATCGCTCGACGCGATTCTGCAGCAGTAGCGGGGGACGCCACATGCCTAGCCAATCCGATTTGCGCTTTACCTTCCAGCCGCTGGTGGGCCGGAGTGAATTCGAAGTGGTGTCGTTCGAACTGGACGAAGCCATCAGCACGCCGTTCCAGCTGAAGCTGGAGCTGGTCAGTTTTGAAGACGATGTCGACTTCGGCCAGTTGCTCGACAAGCCGGTGCTGTTCACGATCTGGCGTGGCGAGCGCCCGTTGCGCTACGTGCACGGCCTGGTCAGCACCTTCAGCCAGGGTGAGACGGGCTTCCATCGCACCTGTTACCGCGCCCTGGTCGAACCCGTGCTGGCCCGCGCCGGGCTGCGCTCGAACTGGCGCATCTTCCAGCAGAAAACCGTGCCGCAGATTCTCGAGATCATGCTCAAGCGCCAGGGCATCACTGGCTACGAGCTGAAGAGCATCGACAAGCATGAGGTGCGCGAATTCTGCGTGCAGGCCGGTGAAACCGACCTCGACTTCATCGCCCGCCTGGCCGCCGAAGAGGGCTTCGTCTACCGCTTCGAGCACACGCCGAAACTGCACAGGCTGCTGATCACCGACCGGCTGTTGGGGCTGGGGCAGATCAGCCAGGGCGCCATCAAGGGCGATGAGGAGGACGAAGGCTTCTTCGAACAGGACGACATTGACCCTAACCAGGTGCTGTACCACGCCAACAGCGGCGGCGACCAGGCCAGGCCGTGCCTGCGCCACCTGCGTTACAGCGAGCAGGTGCGTACCGCGCGCCAGGTGCAGCGCGACTACACCTTCACCCACCCCGCCTACCGCCAGGAGCAGCGTGCCGATGGCAGCGACCTCAAGCACCAGTCCACCACGTACGAGCGCTTCGACTACCCCGGCCGCTACAAGCGCGGGGCCGTCGGCGCACCCTTCACCGCCACCCGCATCACAGCTTTACGCCATGACGCCCGCCTGGCCGAGGTGGAAGGCGACGACGTGCGCCTGCAGCCGGGGCTGAGCTTCACCTTGACCGAGCACCCGCGCAAAGACCTGAACATGCATTGGCGGGTAAACCGCGTGCACCACGAAGGCAGCCAGTTCACCAGCCTTCAGGAAGAGGCTGCGGGTGCCCAGCAAGGCACTCGCTACACGCAGGCAGCCGTGCTGGTGCCCGGCAGAACCGAATGGCGCCCGGCGCCGCTACCCAAGCCGCGCATCGACGGCCCGCAGATGGCGACGGTGGTGGGGCCCAAGGGCGAGGAGATCTACTGCGACCAATGGGGCCGGGTGAAGGTCAGCTTTCCCTGGGACCGGGAAAGCCAGGACAACGAGTTCAGCTCCTGCTGGGTGCGCGTGTCGCAGGGTTGGGCCGGTGGCAGCTGGGGTTCGATGGCCATTCCGCGCATTGGCCAGGACGTGATCATCCAGTACGTCGACGCCGACCCGGACCAGCCGATGATCACCGGGCGCACCTACTGTGGCAATCAGCTGCCGCCGTATGACCTGCCTAAGCACAAGACGCGCATGACCATCAAGAGCCAGACCCACAAGGGCAAAGGCTTCAACGAACTGCGTTTCGAGGATGAACTGGGCAAGGAGGAAGTGTTCATCCATGCACAGCGGGACCAGAACAACATCGTCGGCAATGATGAGACCACGCGTGTCGGGCGTAACCGTGTCGAGCAAGTCGGCCAGGATGAGCAACTGACCATCGGCAACAACTTCCGCCAGGAAACGGCGCGTGACCATATACAGTTCATCGGGCAAAACAGCCGTGTTGACATCAAGCAAGATCTGACTGAACAAGTGGGCAACAACCGTAGCGAGACAACGGGTGCCAACCAACGTGTCGTCGTTGGTAACAACAGCGAGCTTGTGATCAAAGGGGCTCAATCGATCAGCGTCGGGCAGGGGGTGCAAACACGCACGACGGTCTACCAGTTGCTGGCCAGTGAACGCATCGAGTTCAGAAGCCCTGGCGGCAGCATCGTGCTGGATGCACAGGGCATTACCATCAACGGCTTGACACTCGATCTGCAGGGGCAGACCAAGGCGGTAGCGAAGGGGGATGGCAATAGCCAGTCACTTGAGTTTACGGCTGATGGCAGTAACAAGTGCGAGGTCAAGGCATGAAGATCGAGCACCTGGCCCGCAGCCTTGAAGGGCACCATGCGGCGCATTTGCATTGCCATGTGCTGATAGACCCACTAGCGGTCACGGCTAGAAGCGACCATAACTTGCTTGCTCGACTGCGCGAAACGTTGGGCGAAGCAGCGTTGACGCGTGTGCACAGGGCCGATCTCGCCCATGCGCCTCACCTGCACCCGGTATTGGCCTGCCTGGCCTCGCCCGGATCTTTTCCCCGCAGTGACTTGCTCGAGCTGACGGCTCGTGCAGCGTACAGAGGGCTGCACCAGCACCGACGCTACTTGAGTGGCTGGCTGTTCAGCGAGGCAACACCGGCCACGGTAGCCGCCCACCTCACGGCCATGTGCCAAATACCCGATGCCAAGCGCCACGTCAACTTTTACCCAGTCTATGAACCCGTTCGCCTGGAGCTGCTCGCGGCAACGTTCAAGCAGGTCGAGCATGGCCCGTGGTGGCCGGTCAACAGCTGGTTGTTCCTGAGTAGCGGTGGAAGGTTGGCCCACCTCAAAGGGCAGAGCGGACCGCGGCACTCTTTGCCGGAGCCTGCCCAGCGGATTCAGCAGGATGTGGCGTTGGTCGAGCGCGTGCTGGCTGTCTGGAGAGTGCTGCGTGCGGGCTCGAAGGACGCGAGCCAGTGCCAGGTACCGCCATTAGCCGCCGTGCGTGTATCCAACCATATTGACGACGCACGAGCGTTGGGCCTGAGTGCAGAGGAGGACATCATGGTTTTCGCTCTTCATCACCTGTGCATCCATCCCAAGCTGAATACCGTTGCTGCAGTGCGCAGCATGGTTGAGGCAGCCGTAAACGACCGCCGTCCTCTTGCCCCAATGCTCGCTCGTTATTCTGAGGCGCAATGGTGTCGCCTGATCGATCCCCTCCCAGTAAACGAGAGGCGCTTATGACCCTCAGTCAACGTATCGCCATTGCGACAGCCGAAGCCGGGCTCCCTTCTGACCAGTGCATGGCTTGCGAACGCCAGGGCCTGCCGATCCTGCCGCTACGCCGCGCCCTGGTACCGGATACACG
>NZ_JAFBKA010000047.1:0-41911 GCF_022760795.1 Pseudomonas sp. BP01 | reverse complement strand
TCGGCGGCGCAGTATGTTCTACCGCATCGGCGACCGGATCGATGGTTTCCGCGGGTGGTGAAACAGCGACCAGCAAAATACCCGACCCGAAAATAAAAATGCCAGTCAGCTTAACTGACTGGCATTAGCCCTGTGCCGGGCTTTTTCGTTTTTCATGAACCAGGTTCGCTAACCTGTCGCGGTCCCTGTGGGAGCGGGTTTACCCGCGAAGAGGGCAACGAGGTGGATGGCACCGGCTACGCCGGTGTTCGCGGGTGAACCCGCTCCCACAGGTAATATGCTTGCCTTCACTACCTGAGCTCAATTCAAGTTGCTTCCACATTACCAACCACAGGCCACACCTTGACCAGAGAACAACTCGAGACCCACCAGATCCCGATCTACTTCGCTGCCGTGCTCGCAGCCGTTGCCTTCGGCTTGATGGCCAGTGACAGCGGGCGCCACCTGGAGACCCTGGTCACCCCCGCCATTGCCGTGCTGATGTACGCGATGTTTCTGCAAATCCCTTTCCTCGACCTGCGCCAGGGCCTGGGTAATCGCCGTTTCATGGGCGCCCTGCTGCTCGCCAACTTCATTCTTGTGCCGCTGCTGGTCTGGGCCATCACCCGTGGGTTGGTCGAACACCCGGCGCTGCTCATCGGCGCCCTGCTGGTACTGCTTACACCCTGCATCGACTACGTGGTGGTGTTCACCCACATCGGCAAAGGCGACTCGCGCCTGACCCTGGCCGCCACCCCCGTGCTATTGCTGGTGCAATTGGCACTGCTGCCGATCTACCTGGCCCTGATGCTGGGAGACAGCAACAACGTGGCCATTTCCATCACCCCGTTCGTGGAAGCCTTCGTACTGCTGATCGTGGTGCCCATGCTGCTTGCGGTGCTGACCAGCGCCGGTGCCCGCCACTCGCGCACAGTCGCGACCTGGAACGACGCCTGGGCGTGGTTGCCCGTGCCGGCGATGGCCTTGGTGCTGGTGGTTGTGATCGCTTCGCAGATTGCCACGGTACTGCGTGATTTCGACCGCTTGCTGCCGGTGATTCCGGTGTACATCGGCTTCATGCTGCTGGCGCCAGCGCTCGGCTTCATCGCGGCGCGGCTGCTGCGCCTGCCGGCCACCGCAGCACGCTCGGTGACCTTCAGCGCCGCCACGCGTAATTCGCTGGTGGTGTTGCCGCTGGCGTTAGCGTTGCCGGAGGAGATTCGCGGGCTGGCCGCAGCGGCAGTGATTACCCAGACGCTGGTGGAACTGGTGAGTGAGCTGGTTTATGTGCGCGTAGTCCCCGCATTAGTGCGAGGCTGATGAGCAAAGGCAGGTTCAGGGAAGCTGAACCTTTTGCTTGTACGCGCGCGACCCTATCCTGATAGAATGCGATGAATTCTCATTAACATTCATTCTATCCCGTGCAATCCACTTCATCGGTAAACCACCCCCAACATCAGGCCATCGATCAGCTCTACAGCCACCATCACAGTTGGCTGCAGAGCTGGTTGCGCAAGCGCTTGGGCAGTGCCGCCGATGCCGCAGACCTGGCCCAGGACACGTTCGTGCGGCTTCTCTGCAGTGCGGCTGGCGAACCGCTGAACTGCTCGGCTCCACGCGCCTACCTGGCCACCATTGCCAATCGCCTGACCATCAACTTCTACCGCCGCCGGTCACTGGAACAAGCCTATCTGGCCGCGCTGGCGGAAACACCGGAAGCACTGGCACCGTCGTTGGAACATCAGGCGCTGGTGCTTGAAGCCCTCGACGAAGTTGACCAGGTACTTGCGTTGCTGCCAGCCCAAAGCCGGCAGGCGTTTCTGATGGCGCAGCTGGAAGGTTATACCCAAGAAGAGATCGCCAGCCGCCTCAAGCTCAGCGTACGCACGGTACAACGCCACCTTGCGCGGGCGTTTGAGGAATGCATAGTGCTCGCCAGCCTGTGTGTGCAACATGAGTAATACGCCCATCGACCGGCGCATTGCCCGTGAAGCGGCCAGTTGGTTCGTGCGCTTGCAGAACAGCAGCGCCGGCGCCGCAGAGCATGCGGCCGGTGCCGAGTGGCGAGCGCGGCACACTGACCATGAACGCGCCTGGCAACTGGCCGAGCGCTTCAGCAGCCGGGCCCAGCAGCTTACCGGTGAGCCCGCAAGGGCGGCCCTGGAGCGCCCGCGCAGCCTGGAACGCCGGAACGCGCTCAAAACCCTTGCGCTGCTGATCGCCGCCGCTCCGCTTGGTCTCGCTGCCTACCGAGGGCTGCCGTGGCGCGAATGGCAGGCGGACGCGCGCACCGCCGTCGGGGAGCTACGCACCGTGCACCTGCCGGATGGCGGGCAGATTCGTCTGAATACCGGCAGCGCCATCGATATCGCCTACGACGACAGTGCTCGCCGCGTGCACCTTATCACCGGTGAGATGCTGGTCGAGGTGCTGAGCGAGCCTGCAAGGCGCCCATTCATCGTCGATACCGCCGAAGCGCAAATCACCACGCTCGGTTGCCGTTTGCTAGTGCGTCATTACCCAGGCAGCACGTTACTCGCCGCACTGGAGGGCGCTGTCGAAGTGCGCCCGCGGTTGTCACCGGGTGATGATGGCCTGGTGCGCCTGGCTGCCGGCCAGCAAACCCATGTCAGCATCCACGCTGCACAGCCCCCCATGCCGCTGGCCCAGCATCATCTCGACTGGCTCAGCCATGTGCTGCGGGTAGAAAAGACGCGCCTGGATGACTTCATCAGCGAGCTGGGGCGCTATCGACCCGGCCTGTTGCGATGCGATCCGGCCGTGGCCGGGCTGCTGATTTCCGGCACCTTCCAGTTGCGCGACACCGATCAGATTCTGCGCGCCCTAAGCCAGACATTGCCGGTGGATGTCCACTACCGGACGCGTTACTGGGTCACCCTCACCGCGCGTGCCAACGCGTAGAAAGAATCGTTGTCGTGTTTTCCTGAAGCTGCGTGTCCCTTCCGTAAGCACATCACTTTCACAGGGCGGGGACGAACACATGGCGACGACACAGGGCATGCAACCATTGGCGCGGGCAGTGCATGCTGCTGCACTGGGCCTGATCATCTCAGGTGGCAGCCTGGCGGCAGTTGGGGCGCAAGCCGCCGGGCAGACCGCGCAGCAGAGCCGTACCTTTCAGGTACCAGCCGGTAACCTGAGCAGCGTCCTCGCCGAGTTCGCCAGCCAGGCGGATATCACCCTTCCCATCGAACCGGGGATGGTGGAAGGTTTGCGCAGCCCTGGCCTGAACGCCGCCACCAGCGTGCAAGACGGCCTGCACCAACTGCTGCAGGGCACAGGCCTGCAAGCTTCACCACAAGGCAATGGTCTGTACCTGCTGACACCGCAGGTTACAGGCACAGGCATGGAGCTGGGCGCTACCAGCATTACCGGGCAGGGCCTGTCGGCAACTACCGAGAACAGCGGCTCTTACACCACCGGCACGATGCAGACTGCCACCAAGCTGCCCCTGAGCCTGCGCGAAACGCCGCAGTCGGTCAGCGTGGTTACGCGCAAGCGCATGGACGACAAGGCCATGACGACTATCAGCGATGTGGTCAAAAGTGCGCCGGGGATTTTTCTCAGTAACTCCGGTGGCGCTGGGCGGCCATCTTTCAGCGCCCGCGGTTATGACGTCGACAACATCATGTACGACGGGTTTCCCACCAGCTTCCTGACCTACCTGCCCAGTGGGGAAGCAAACCTGGCCATGTATGACCGGGTGGAGATCGTACGCGGGGCCACCGGGCTGGCCCAAGGCGCCGGCAACCCCGGTGGTGCAATCAACCTGGTTCGCAAGCGCCCCACCCATGAATTTCAGGGCACGCTCACCGGCAGTGCTGGTAGTTGGGACGATTACACCGGCACGCTGGATGTCGGCGGCCCGCTCAATGAAAATGGCACCCTGCGTGCCCGTACCGTGGTATCGCGGCAGGACGCCAAAAGCTTCCGTGATTCGGTAGAGAGTGATCACGACCTGTTCTACGGCGTGGTCGACGCCGACCTGAGCGAAAGCACCACCCTGACCTTGGGAGCCTACCGCCAGAAGAACCACACCAACTATATCTGGGGCGGGTTGCCCATGGCCCGGGGCGGCGGTCACCTCGGGCTGCCGCGCGACACCTTCCTGGGCCATGACTGGGAATACTCGGACAATCGCACCACCGGCTATTTCGCCACCCTGGAACATGCCTTCGCCAACGACTGGTCGCTTCGCCTGGCGGCCATGCAGACGAAAACCGACACCGACGTATTGGCCTCTTCGGTATGGGAATACGATCGCCACTATCTATGGACAGAAGCCATGGAGCAAAAGGAAAAAGGCTACGACCTGGCACTCAGCGGCCCCTTCCAGTTGCTCGGCCAGACACATGACCTGACCCTGGGCGTCAGCAAGCGCCAGCTGGACTATCGCTCTGGCAAGGCCTGGAGCGACTACATCGACACGGGTAGCAACCCCTTCGAATGGAACCCCCGTGGTCATGCCAAACCGGATTACGTTACCGGCCCTGACGGCCTGCCCGAGACCACCACGCAGGACAGCGTTTATGCCAGCAGCCGCCTGCGCCTGACTGAACCACTGTCGCTGATTCTGGGTGGCCGTCTCGACTGGTATGAATTCGATGACAGCGAAAACAGTGAAGGCAACTACAAAATCACGCGTAACCTGACCCGCTATGCCGGCCTGATCTACGACCTGGACTCCCATCACTCGGTCTATGTCAGCTACACAGATATTTTCAAGCCGCAGACCAGTAAAGGCATGGACAGAAAAGTGCTCGACCCTGTGGTGGGTGAGAACTACGAGGTGGGCATCAAGGGCGAGTACTTTGGTGGCGCACTGAACGCCAGCCTGGCTGTTTTTCAAATTGACCAGAAGAACCGCGCCCAAGAGTTACCTGACAACAAGGGTTGCGGTTCAGGCGCCGCCAGCGCCTGCTACGAGGCGGCCGGCCTGGTACGCAGCAAGGGCATCGACCTGGAAATTCAAGGCGCCCTGACCGACAACTGGCAGCTGGCTGCGGGCTACACCTACACCCAGACCAAGTACGTCAGCGACGCCAACAAGGCCCGCGAAGGCGAAGACTTCGACCGTGCCAAACCGCGCCAGCTGTTCAAACTGTCCACGATCTACAACCTGCCCGGCGAGCTGCAGCGCTGGCGCGTTGGCGGTGATATCTACCAACAGAGCCGCATCCGTACCTCTGGGGGCGCCGGTGCTACTGCATGGCAAAACCAGCAGGGCTCGTACACGGTGGTCGGCCTGGTGGCAGGCTACAAGGCCAGCGAGCAGCTGGACCTGCAGGTGAACGTCAACAACCTGTTCGACCGTACCTACTACAGCAGTGTGGCCAACGGTGGATGGAGCCCATACGACATCTACGGTGACCCACGTAACGTGAAACTGACTGCCCGGTACAGTTTCTAGTAGCCGGTTAATCGCCGCGCACGTGCTGGAGGTGGCTGGTGCAGCGATGTCAGCGTTGCGGGAGTCAAGTCTGCCGGTTAGAACCGGGCCCGCAACGCCACGTTGAAGTTGCGTGGTTCGCCATAGAAGTTCCAGTAATTGGGGTTGCCCAAGGTCTGGTAGTACTTCTTGTCGAACACGTTATCCAGGTTGTACTGCACTTCAAGGTTCTTGTTGATCTCGTAGGTCGCATGCAGGTTGGTCAGGTGGTAAGCGTCCTGCTGGATCTTGTAGTCTGCCCCAACCTCGGTCTGGGTCATCTTGCTCTGCGCATAGAAGCTGCCAGGCTACGCGTAAGTGAAAATAATCAGCGCGGCGGCCAGCAGGATGTGAATTACCAACAGACTCACCAGCAGTCGTCTCATGCTTGAGGGGAAACGTTTGACTTCATCGAAGTCAATCAACCCCCTGCGCACGAAGAGGCTCGGTATAGCCAGCACCATGGAGATCAAACCCGTACGCATAACCTTGCCCAGAAGGCCTGCATGTTGAAACGTGATTTTATTGCCGGTCACGAAGCTACAGCGCGTTAGCAAAGACTCGTAGTACTCAGTGTATTTATGTGCGATGAAACACTGTACGACCATCGCCAGCATCATGGGTGCAAGAATCAGAATCGCAATTAGCCCAGGCTCAACTTCATTCACTCCGATACCTCGCCATACAAAAAGTCACCAAATATCTCGCCCCCCTTGCCCCCGGCATCTCCGAGGACTTTACCGCCCACTGCTCCTCCGACGACAGCACAAGCAAGTGCACCGGGGCCGCCTGTAGTGACCCCCAGAACGATGGCACAAATACCGGTGCCTGCCATACCCCCCAAATAGCCCCCAGCGCTACCGCCCGCCAGGCTACCCATCAACGTCGAGGTTTCGACATACTTGGCGCGCCGACACTGATCCTCCCGGCCCGTGGTGCAGGCCTTATGAATTGAGAGGCCGGTGGACGCCACATCCAGCGCAGTACCGATATAAGTGCCCCTCTTCACCAAGTTCGACGCCCTGGCAACGCCAGACACCTTTTCGGCATAACCCGAAATCTCGCCGGTATGCAGATAACTGCGGGTCGAGATGCCCAATGCCTGCTTGATCTTGCCCTGACGGCGTAAACCAGAACCATACGCAGCAACGTTGCCCAATTGCTTTTCAAGCTTCATGAAAAGTGCAGAGCGCTTGGCGTAGAAAGCATCACGGGCAGCGAGAGTGCCAGAACTGAGGTAGTCGCGGTGCAGTTTCTCGATTTCTTCAAGGGTGGTCTTGATATTGGTCAGGTGCTTGCTCCAGCCCTCGCTAGCGGCGCCCGCCCCAATCGAGGCGTTAGCCAGCAAGCTCTGCAGCAAGTCGAAGTGCTCGAGAAAAAAATCATCCGCGTCTACGCCGCTAGTCAGCAGGCCAGCGTGCACCTCGACAGCCTTGGCCATCAGAAATGCTTCGTGGCTGGTGCAGGAAGGAGTACCAGCGTCACCCAGGATGATCAACTCCCCGGCCATGACCACGCTGTTGGCAATGTGGGCATTCAACACATCGAACTTGCCTTTGGCATACCCCGACAACGGTGTGCTGGCTTTAAGCGACTGATAAGACTGGGTTCTGGGGTTGATGAAGCTGCGTGCTTCGGACATGGCCCTACCTCACGCGTACTTCTTGTTGTTGATCCGGTCCCAACCGCCGGCGACATTACCGCCACCGCTGCCGTCGGAGCGTTTCTGGCGGGTATATGTGGTCTTGATACGCCCATAGTTCAACTGGACGATTTCGATGGGAACGCCCGAGCTTGCGCTCTGCGAGTAGTCGGCGATTATGACCTCTTCCAGCACGATCTCGTAATATTTGAGTTTGTCGGTGCCTGCCCGGCAAAGCGCAAGTTTTACTTCCTTGAGATGCTGGCCCGAGCAGCTGGCTTCCAGCAGCTTGCAACTCGCGCTGTCGAGAAACTTGGTGAACGTGAAGTTGGTCAAGGTGGTACGTCCCGATGTTGCACCGCCGGAAGAGCTTGCGGTAGCCGACGTGCTTTGATTGACACCGAAGTTGTAGCCGTTGATCTCGATCCAGTTGGTGTACTGCTCATCCAGCGCTTCGCCAGCGATGTCGTCGATTTGGATGAAAGCGTCGAAAGCCATGCCTACCTCTCCTTGGTAATGGTGGGTCTGAACCCCAATGAACGGGTGTGACAGGTACGGAGGCAAAATGTTCCCCCACTGCCCGAGCCGCCACACCCGATGCATGACGCTTCAAGCCCTACAACGCCTTCATCTCGGCAATATCCCGCGCCACCTGGTCTGCAGAGTGGTCGAACATCGCCTGCTCCTGCGCATCCAGCGGCAATTCGATAATCCGCGCAAGCCCCCTCTCTGCCAGTACGCAGGGCACACCCATGGCGATATCCGTTCGCCCATACTCGCCCTCAAGAATCGCCACCGCCGGCAAAATACGGTTCCGCCCATTGGCGATGGCGTCGACCATCTGCGCGATGGCCACGCCCGGCGCATCGCAGGCGCTGCCCAGCTTCTTCAAGCCAAGAATCTCCCCGCCACCCTTGCGCGTGCGCTCGACAATCTGCTCGATCTGCTCGCTGGACAGGAAGTGCGACAGCGGCACCGAGCCGATCTGGCAGTAGCGCATCAGCGGGACCATGCTGTCGCCATGGCCGCCCAGCACCAGCGCGGTGATATCCCGGGCAGAAAACCCGGTTTGTTCGGCGATGAAACACTTCATGCGCGCGGTATCCAGCACCCCCGCTTGCCCGAACACCTTGTCCCGCCCAAGGCCGCTGACGCTCCAGGCGCGGTAGGTGAGCACGTCGACCGGGTTGGACACCACCAGCACCGTGGCTGCCGGCGCATGGTGCCTGATGTCGGCCATGATGCTGTCGAGGATTGGCAGGTTGATGCTCAGTACATCCTGGCGCGACTGGCCGGGCTTGCGCGGCACGCCTGCGGTAATTACCACCAGCTCGGAGCCGTCCAGCATGTCGGCTTTGCCCCCGCCGTAAACACGGGTATCGGAGCCTGATTCCACGGCTGCCTGCCACACGTCCAGCGCCTTGCCCTGCGCCAGCTCACCCTGCACGTCCATCAGCACCAGCTCACGGCACAACTCGTCCCGGGCAATGATCTGCGCCGCCGCCTCGCCGACCAAGCCGGCGCCCACGATTGTTAGCTTGTTCACCTGACACCTCCCAGCGGCGCGTGCCACCAGGAACACGCCTGCGTATATAGGGAAGTATTGACCGCTGAGGCGAAAAGACCACCCGGGATGATGCCTGGCTGAATCCAAGCCTCAACCTGGCTTTGCTGGCCTTGTCCTTCACCATCCCGAAGCCGCGCGGATCCAGTCCCGGATGGGCGCACCGTTCAGGTCAGCTTAGCCTGTCCGTCTTGATCACCAACCGGAAAAACACCATAGCCGATCACAAGAACCTGTCACTCACCGCAATCCTGCAAATTGCCGGCTGCCCCCTGAATACCCTGGGCAGCATGTGCACAGGGCTTATTATTCTCAGCAGTCCCATCGACAGCCTGGATCCTGCCATGGATGGCAGCCGCGCCATTGGCATGTTCAATTGCTCAGACGACGATTGGCAACTAGGTAAGGACAGCGGGCTGTTGACCTTTGACAGGCGTCCCAGTGCGCAATCGCTGCTTCTGTATTTCCGCCATTTTGATGGCGGCTATCGGCTTTACCTACGCAGCGGCGCGCATCTGGGCGAAGGCGTGTTCACCAATGCCAACGGCTTGATAACTGTGCAGCCCATAACAGCCAGTGATCCTTCCCTATGGAGCATTATCGATGCCCAAACCGGTCAACCTTTCGACCTGACGCAGTGCGAAGGCCCTGATTGTGATATCAAGCTTACAAGCGCCGACGGGCACCCAGTCGAAGCTCATTACCTCTACCCAGTCGGCGCATTCCTGGCTTGTTATTCCTCCGCCCATCAAAGTGACCTGAGCTTGATCATTCAGGAGCGGGAAGTCGACTGGCTCAATGCAGACTGACCAGCCTCGGCCAGAGCGTCCGCCGCTTCGATTTCAACGTAGTTTGACTCCCCACCACCCTGTGCCCCCGACAACCAACCCCATACAAAATGAAGCGTAGTACGCCCCGCATCATCGACCCCGACCCTGCCACGTGACCAACCGGCGAGCATTTCACCGTCGTTAGTGACGCAGTGGTAAAGCAGCTCGATGGTATCGGGGCCAGTTACTCGACCCACCTGATGGCCGGTCCGAATCCGGCCACCCTGGTAGGTGCTGGTGATCGCAACACCATCGACCTGGTAATGGAAAGCCGTGCCAGTGCCAGACAAGCCCTGGGAATTGTTGGCGACTGCGAAACGACGATTGTGCAGCCGGTCTTTGACTTGGGCGAAAGTGCTTTCCATAGCGATGTATTCTCGATGTTGGATGGAACTGGGGGCAGGTAGCTGCCGGTAAATCAACGGACCAAGCTACGAACCACAACAAACAGTACTACCAGGCCCACAAGCCCAGAAGCAACCAGCCACCCGGCCGAGGCCATTGCCTGGAAAAACCCCGGGAAGAAAGGAGTCCTCCCAAGCTTGACCAGCGCCAGGCAAAGCCATGGCATCAGGATGATGTAAAGCAGCGGGATATAAACGATTGCCTGAAGGACTAGCGTCAGTCCGCCGGCCCAGTCATTCCAGTGGTGATTGGACATGGTGATTTCCTTTTCTTGAATGTGACGGGGAATCGTCCGCCTCTTGTACCCATACCGCCGGTAGTACACAAGGCATGAGGTCGATGCGGCCGGTGTAGGCGCTGGCTTGCCTGCGATGGGCTGCGCAGCAGCCCCATTCACCATACCTGCAAAAATATCCCCAACTCGCCCCAACGCGGTCATTTGTAGGAGCGGCCTTGTGTCGCGAAAGGGCTGCAAAGCAGCCCCAGTAATCTATACCTCCGCACCAAACACCGGGTGTACGGCAGCTGCCCTGCTCAACGCCTGAGACCTGGCACGCTCCCTGTGGGAGCGAGCGAGCCCGCGAACACGGGCGCAGCCCGTGCCATCCACCGTGACGCCTGCTCAACGGCTAGCCGGCGGCGCACTGCGCAGGAAGCGCCAAACAGCAAAGGCCCAGCCTAACCAGCCGGGGCCTGACCACTCTGCTCCATCACCTTCCCACACTGCTCACTGGCCAATCGACTGATGATCCGGATTGCTTGGTGAATGCCGGCAGTGTTGCGGAAGCTCAGTTGCGGGTTGTGTTCGCATTCCAGCATTTCGTCATGCTGGACCAGGGCCTCGCCTAGCAGTTCGAGGGTCCAGGCGTAGCTTTGGATGGTGGATAGGCGTTCTTGATCAGTCATGGCGTGCCTCCGATTGGGCGGAGACGAAGCGGGATTGGCTAACGGTGAAATAGCTGAGGGTCGTCGAGGAACGACGGAGGAGAACGGATGCGAGGTTCAGTAACGGACTTACGGTGGTCATGCATGAGTTCCTTTCGTGATGGAACTGCCACCGCTCGCGGCCAAGCAAGTTAAGGTGGCAGCAGTACGCGGGTTGGCCGACCGGGACGAAAGGAGCCCGGCACACCCGAAGGTGTCCCGCGCACCACCGCCATAACACGACATCGCGGGCACAAAAAAAGCGCCTGCGATGAAGACTGGGCGCTGATGCGCCTTTCGATTCCGACCGGCCAAGGTCGCGTCGCCGATGCTTCGGCGACTGAGGGACTTTATTCCTGGGTGGCTGTTTTCGCAAGTTTTCGAGGATACGAAAGGGCTGCGCGTTTCGTAGGAAATTGCTCGCCACAAGTAACGCACACACTCCAGGCCATATGCGGTCCGTGTAGGAGCTGGCTTGCCTGCGATGGGCTGCGCAGCAGCCCCATACCCCGGCCTGGCAGGATTAACCCACCATCGGCCTTCAACAGAAAGAGCCAGCTGCAACCCCCGACATCTGGCCCACCACTCATCAACGACCTCCCCTATCCCTCCAACTCATGGCCGTTCCGCTCCATCACCTTCCCACACTGCTCACTGGCCAATCGACTGATGATCCGGATCGCCTGATGGATACCGGCCGTGTTGCGAAAGCTCAATTGCGGGTTGTGTTCGCACTCCAGCATTTCATCGTGCTGGACCAAGGCCTCGCCTAGCAGTTCGAGGGTCCAGGCGTAGCTTTGGATGGTGGATAGGCGTTCTTGGTCAGTCATGGCGTACCTCCGATTGGGCGGAGACGGAGCGGGATTGGCTGGCGGGGAAGTAGCTGATGGCCGTCGAAGAACGACGGTGGAGAACGTATGCGAGGATCCTGGATGGACTTGAGATGAGCATGCATGCGGTCCTTTTCGATTGAAGCACCACGCTAACCGTCGCCAAACGATTAGGGTGGCAGCTGTACGCAGGTTGGCGAACCGAGGAAAAGGAACTCGGCAGACCCGAAGGTCTCCCACGCACAGCCGCCATTACACGAAACTGCGGACGCAAAAAAAGCGCCTGCAATCGTGGTCGGGGGCGCCGATGCGCCTTTCCGTCCGGGTCGCCAAACCCGGTCGCGGAATTGTCCGCGACTGGAGTACGGTATGGCTACGGGGGTTACAGTGCAAGGTTCGGGGCTATGCGAATGGCCGCTGAGTATCGTAGGAAAAATCAGGGAGCATGGCGTCTGATGTCAAGCAGCA
The DNA here is from genome assembly GCF_022760795.1 of Pseudomonas sp. BP01. NCBI lineage: Bacteria > Pseudomonadati > Pseudomonadota > Gammaproteobacteria > Pseudomonadales > Pseudomonadaceae > Pseudomonas > Pseudomonas sp. BP01. The sequence goes on along the minus strand of NZ_JAFBKA010000047.1, from coordinate 29,820 downwards.
GGACCAAGTTCAGCAGACGGAGATCGTGATGAGAAGATGTGGCCATCTAAAAACTATCTCTAATCGGCAAACACTATCTCTAAATTGTCTGCAAAACAGCCTGTAGTCATTGGGCGAAATGCAGTTAGCTGCCAAGCAGTATCTCAAAAATCGTGCATCTCTAAGTGGAAATTCGCTAACGGCCAAGTTGAAAAAGTCACGGTAAGTGATTGGATGGAGGGCATAGCTGCGAATAGCAGAAACAAAAATGCCCGCGCTAGGCGGGCATTTTTGGGGAAGACAGTATGCAACCAAAGCTGCATAAACCTGCTGAACTGGTGCCGGAGACAGGAATCGAACCTGCGACCTTCGCGTTACGAGTGCGCTGCTCTACCGACTGAGCTACACCGGCGTGTAGCGCAACGTACCACTGCTCACACCCGCAACGCAAACCCCTGTTTCCGCTAGTTATTGCCCTGCCCTCAAGCCCCCTTGCACCCCTTGGGTGCCAGGTCTTCCTCGATGTCGGTGGTGCACGCCCAGCCGCTGGCCGAGCGGGTCAGGGTCAGTGCCTTGCCCAGCACGTTGGCCGGCGCATCCACCAGCGTGCAAGCAATGCTGGCGCTGCCATCCGCCGCCTTGCCGCTAGCGGTGATCGCACAATGCGCCGTCGCCGGCTGGCCACCCAGTTCGGCCACGGCCGCTACGTCTTTACCGTCATTCAACCGCAGGTCCATCGCCGTCTTCAGCGCGCTGATTTCCAGCAGGCCGGCCGCGGCCTTGGAGCGTGCCTGGTGGTTGGTGTACATCGGTAAGGCGATGGTCGCCAGAATGCCGATGATCGCGACAACGATCATCAGTTCGATCAGGGTGATACCGCGTTGCCCTTTCATGAACATCTTTCCTTTTTGATTCGCTTACACATTGAGGTGGGTTGCGCCCCAACCGGCAGCGGCGCAGTAGGCCTGAACAGACGCCTTTTGTCACCCCTGCCCGCTTGGGCGTCATCTTCGCTGAACTACTCTAGTGAGCATCACGGACGCGCGCCCTTGCATGGACGCGGCAAGCTGTTTCCAGGCTTGTCGCCGGGGCAGAAAAAGGACCTCTGCATGACTTCAACTTCACTGCTTTACCGCTGGCACGGCACCGACGCCAACGGCACGCCGGTCAGCGGCCAAACGCGTGGCCGCAGCCCGGCGTATGTGCGCGCCGGGCTGATTCGCCAGGGCATCACGGTGGCCAGTCTGCGGCCGGCCAGCGGGCTGGGGTTCAGTTTGCCGAAGCGGCGGGTGAAGGCGGACCCGGCGGGGTTCAGCCGGCAGTTGGCGACCTTGCTCAAGGCCGGGGTGCCGCTGTTGCAGGCGTTCGAGGTGATGGGGCGCAGTGGTTGCGATGCGGCGCAGGCGGCGTTGCTGGATAGATTGAAACAGGATGTGGCCTCGGGCCTGGGGCTGGCGGATGCGTTGCAGCGCCACCCGGTGTGGTTCGATGCGTTGTACTGCAACCTGGTGCGGGTGGGTGAGCAGTCCGGCACGCTGGACCGGCAGTTGGAGCAACTGGCGGGCATGCTGGAACAGCGCCGCGCGCTGCACAAGAAGGTGCGCAAGGCGATGGTCTATCCGCTATTGCTGTTGCTGACGGGGCTGGGGGTGTCAGCGATCTTGTTGCTGGAGGTGATCCCGAAGTTCGAGAGCATGTTCTCGGGCATGGGCGCGGCGTTGCCGGCATTTACCCAGTGGGTGATCGACTTGTCCACAGGGCTGAGCCGGTTTGCGCCGCTGTTGCTGGTGATGGGGGTGGTGCTGGGTTTTGCCGTGCGCCAGCTGTATCGGCAGCATGCGCCAGCGCGCCTGTGGATATCTCGACGGGTGCTGGGCTTGCCGGTGTTTGGCAAGTTGCTGAGGGAAGCGGCGCTGGCGCGGTTTGCGCGTAGCCTGGCAACGTCGTACGGCGCCGGGGTGCCGTTGCTGGATGCGCTGGGCACGGTGGCCCGGGTGACGGGGGGCGAGCTGCATGAGCAGGCGGTGTTGCGGCTGCGCCAGGGGATGGCCAATGGGCAGGGGCTGAACCAGGCGATGGCGGGCGAGTTGCTGTTCCCACCGCTGCTGGTGCAGCTGACGGCCATCGGTGAGTCCAGCGGCACGCTGGACCAGATGCTGGAAAAAGCCGCCAGCCATTACGAGGAACAGGTCAGCCAGGCGCTGGACCAGTTGACCAGCCTGCTGGAGCCGGCCATCGTGCTGATCCTGGGCCTGCTGGTGGGTGGCCTGGTGGTGGCGATGTACCTGCCGATCTTCCAGTTGGGTAGCTTGATCTGAACATGACTTTATGGACTTTGCTGGCTGAGCAGCCGGCGTACTTCCTCACCCTGGCCACGGTGCTCGGCCTGCTGGTGGGCAGCTTTCTCAACGTGCTGGTGTATCGCCTGCCGATCATGCTGGAGCGCCAATGGCAGCGTGAGGCGCAAGAGGTATTGGGGCTGCCGATTGCGCAACACGAACGGTTCGACCTGTGCCTGCCGGCATCCCGCTGCCCGCATTGCGCGCATCAGATTCGCGCGTGGGAGAACATTCCGGTGCTCAGCTACCTGGCGTTGCGCGGGCGGTGCTCAGCCTGCAAAGCCCGTATCAGCCCGCGCTACCCACTGGTTGAGGTGGCCAGCGCGCTGCTGTCGCTGGTGGTGGCCTGGCGTTTTGGCGCTTCGGCCGAAGCCTTGCTGGCATTGCCGCTCACCTGGTGCCTGCTGGCCCTGAGCCTGATCGATGCGGACCACCAGCTGTTGCCGGATGTGCTGGTGCTGCCGATGCTGTGGCTTGGGCTGATCGTGAACGCCTTTGGCCTCTATGTACCACTGGCCGACGCGTTGTGGGGCGCGGTGGCCGGGTATCTCAGCCTGTGGACGGTGTACTGGGTGTTCAAGCTGGTCACCGGCAAGGAAGGCATGGGCTACGGCGACTTCAAGCTGATGGCGCTGATCGGGGCCTGGGGCGGCTGGCAGGTGCTGCCGTTGACGCTGCTGCTGTCGTCGGTGGTGGGGGCGCTGGTTGGCCTGTGCCTGCTGCGTTTGCGCCGGCATGCGATGGGCACGGCGATACCGTTTGGCCCTTATCTGGCGATTGCGGGGTGGATTGCTGTGCTCTGGGGTGATGAAATGTACGCCTCTTACATGCAACTGCTTGGATACTGATGGCCACTGCAGCCTTTACCCCCTGGATTCTCGGCCTGACCGGCGGCATTGGTAGCGGCAAGAGCGCCGCTGCCGAGCGTTTTGTCGAGCTTGGCGTGCACCTGGTCGACGCCGACCAGGCGGCGCGCTGGGTTGTCGAACCTGGCCGCCCCGCCCTGGCCAGCATCGTCGAGCGCTTCGGCCCGGGTGTGCTGCAAGCTGACGGCCAGCTTGATCGCGCCGCCCTGCGCCAGCTGATCTTCGCCGACCCGGCGCAGCGCAAATGGCTGGAGCAGCTGCTGCACCCGCTGATCGGGCAGGAGATTTTCAGCTACCTGGCCAAGGCGCAGTCGCCGTATGCGGTGTATGTGTCGCCGCTGCTGATCGAATCGGGGCAGTACCAAAAGACCCAGCGCGTGCTGGTGATCGATGCGCCGCAGGAGCTGCAAATAGCCCGTACCCTGGCGCGGGACAACACCAGTGCCGAACAGGTGCAGGCGATTCTGCAGGCCCAGCTGGCCCGTGACGAACGCCTGCGCCATGCCGATGATGTGGTGGTCAACGACGGCGACCTGGCCACGCTGCATGAGCAGATTGACCGCCTGCACCACTTTTACCTGACTTTGAAAGGAGGCCAGCCATGAGCCAGCCGTTGACCGTCGATTGCCCTACTTGTGGCGCACCTGTGGAATGGGCCGAAAAAAGCGCGTTCCGGCCGTTTTGTTCGGACCGTTGCAAACTGATCGACCTGGGGGCCTGGGCGGCAGAGGAGCACAAGATTGCGGGGTCGGAAGAGTCCGAAGATGAGCTGTATTCGGGGGACCTGGAGCCGCGGCACTGAGCTGATTACAAGGTGGCTGCGCCGGCCCTTTCGCGGGTAAACCCGCTCCCACAAATATCGCGTGCGCCCGAAACCTGCGCGGTACCTGTGGGAGCGGGTTTACCCGCGAAGAGGCCGGCACAGCCACCACACATTTACCGCTCATCATCCTTCCAGGGCGCCTGCAGATACCGTGTGCGGTTGAAGGTTTCCAGCCACTCCGGGCAAAACACCACCAGCGCACTGATCACCATGCCGTTGATGAACGCCTCGGGGAACATCATCAGCCACAGGTAGCCGACAAAGTCGCTGAGCCACTCCGGCAGGGCAAAACGCCCGTCCAGCCACAACAACCCTAGCGCCGCCGGTACGCAAACCAGCACGGTGAGCGCTGCCGGGAAGAACCCCGAACAGAAGATATAAACGAACAGGTTTCGCGGCTGGGCACGCTCGACCGCTATCGCGCACACCTCGGTAATCAACACAGGCAAGGCAACCAGCAACAAGCCGTTCACTCCCAGCGCCGCCAGGTCCTGTCGCCCCAGTGCCAGCAAACCAAGCTGGGCCAGGAACCCGCCCAGCACCGCCAGCGGCCAGTCCAGCAACAGGGTGACAGCGGTCATGCCAATAAAGTGGTACGACACCCCGGTATCAAAATCGCGCCTCACCAGCCACAGCGCAAACAGGCAGAACACCGTGCCAAACAGCAAATGCTGGCGGCGCCGGTCGGTGAACAGTTCAACCCAGCGAACCCGGCTTACCGCCCAGATCAGCAACGGCACATAACCCAGCCAGCCAAGGCTTAGCGTGGTGCCGGACAACACCTGCGCGCTGATCACCTGATCAATACCCCTTGCAGCCATGTGGATAAGATCGAGTCTACACCCATTCTCCCTTTCCTTCGGCAGCGGTGGGTTGGCGCCCTCATTCCATACAGCAAGCATCGGTCATGCCGGAAGAAATCGGGCGCACCTGTGCAAGCGTTGCCAGTACTGCGCTGATTCCCACGCTTAAACAGCATCTTACCGTCATCGATTAGCGGCTAAGCTTGTCTGCATGGATGACTCAGACTACCTGCGCCTGCTTACCATCCAGGCCGAACAAGCTAACGCCTTTCTCTCCAACGCCCGCAAGTGGGAGCGGGAGCGTTGGGTGTGCCAGCGACTGTTGCAGGGGTTGAACATCCCCTACCGCAGCGAAGACTTCACCCCGGCCGGCCAAGAGCCGCCCGATGTGCTGTTCCGCGACGCGGCCTTCGAGGTGTTTTTCGTGCTCGACGAGGGCCGTCGGCTGAACGATGAGTGGCGCGAAGAACTACAGCGCCGGCGCAGTGCGTTTTCCCTGGCACAACTGGTGCGCCGTGAAGCGCGCCCGCGGCGCATCAGTGCCACCGAGCTGCTGGCGCGCCTGGCGCCGACCTTGCGCAAGAAAGCGCACAACTACCGGGAACGCGGGCTGGAGCTGAACGAGCTGGACATCATCGCCTTCGCCAGCCTCAAGCGCGAAGTGCTCGACCTCAACACCCACTTCCCGCCGCCCACCGAATACCTGCGCCAGGGCTGGCGCTCGTTGTCGCTGGTGGGGCCGACGTTTGCCCGGGTGCTGTTCGCCCACCCCGATGCGCCAGACTTCCTGCGCGGCAACCTGGGCCGCAGCATTGTCTTCGACGTGGGCATCAGTCTTTGATCCAGTGCAGCGAGTGTTTGCGATGGCGTACACTCGGCGCCAGGGATAGAAAGCATTATCATTTGTTTCAAGCGCCTGCGCGAACGCTGTAGCGTTTGCGCAGTCACAGACGTCTACCTGACGAGGCCCACCATGACCAGCCGCCTGAACCCGGAAGATCAGCGTCGTGTCGATGAGTATCTGCGAGCCCCCCAGCACCAAGTCGAGCGCAGGCCCTTCCGGCCGTGGCTGCTCCTTGTGCTGGTGGTGGCCGTGACCATCGGGTTGGGTCTCATCAGCCGCCTGCTGAGTGGACTGGTGCTATGAGCTGCTTCGCGCTCGCCCTCCCCTCGTGCAGTTTGCGGCCGGCCCCCAGGGCCACGAATTCCGTAAACCTTATGAGATATCCCCATGACTCATCGCATCGTGATTGTCGGCGGCGGCGCCGGCGGCCTGGAACTGGCGACCCGCCTGGGTAAAAGCCTGGGCAAGCGCAAGCAGGCCGAAATCACCTTGGTCGACGCCAACCTCACGCACATCTGGAAGCCACTGCTGCATGAAGTGGCCGCCGGCTCGCTGAACTCTTCGGAAGACGAACTGAACTACGTGGCCCAGGCCAAGTGGAACCACTTCAACTTCCAGCTGGGGCGCATGAGCGGCCTGGACCGTGAGGGCAAGCAGATTCAACTGGCTGCCACCCTCGATGATGAGGGCCGCGAGCTGCTGCCTGCGCGCACCCTGGGCTACGACACCCTGGTCATTGCCGTGGGTTCCAATACCAACGACTTCGGCACCCTGGGGGCGGCGCAGCACTGCCTGTTCCTCGACACGCGCAAGCAGGCCGAGCGTTTCCATCAGCAATTGCTCAACCACTACCTGCGCGCCCACGCCGGCGACGTGGCCAGCGAGCAGATCAGCGTAGCCATCGTCGGCGCCGGTGCCACCGGTGTGGAACTGGCGGCCGAGCTGCACCACGCCGCCCACGAGCTGGCGGCCTATGGCCTGGACCGCATCCAGCCCAAGGACATGCACATCACCCTCATCGAGGCAGGCCCGCGGGTGCTGCCGGCGCTGCCGGAGCGCATCAGCGTGCCGGTGCACAAGACCCTGGAAAAACTCGGGGTGAAAGTGATGACCAACGCGGCTGTCAGTGAAGTGACCGAGGATGGCCTGAAAACCAAGGACGGCGAGGTGATCCAGGCCAGCCTGAAAGTGTGGGCGGCGGGTATCCGTGCGCCGGGCTTCCTGAAGGACATCGATGGCCTGGAAACCAACCGCATCAACCAGCTGGTGGTGCGCCCTACCCTGCAGACCACCCGCGACGACAACATCTTCGCCTTCGGTGACTGCGCTGCCTGCCCGCAACCGGGTAGCGACCGCAACGTGCCGCCACGGGCCCAGGCGGCGCACCAGCAGGCTTCGATGCTGGCGCACAGCCTGAAGGCGCGGCTGGAGAACAAGACGCTGCCGACCTACGAGTACAAGGACTACGGCTCGCTGGTGTCACTGTCGCGCTTCTCGGCGGTGGGCAACCTGATGGGTAACCTGATGGGCAGCGTGAAGCTGGAAGGCTGGCTGGCGCGGATGTTCTACGTGTCGCTGTACCGCATGCACCAGATGGCGTTGTACGGGTTCTTCCGCACGGCGTTGATGATGCTGGGGAGCAAGATTGGCCGGGGTACCGAGCCGCGCCTGAAGCTGCACTGACAGGCACCCGCTCCTGCAGGCAATGCACTGACCTGTAGGAGCAGCCTTGTGCTGCGAAGAGGCCATTCCCAGCAGAGAAAATCTTTTGCCGTACCGGCCCTTGGGCAGCACAAGGCTGCTCCCACAAGGGCCCGTGTTGCGGTAAGAGGTGGGTTAAATTTGAGGCAAAAGAAAAAGGGCATCTCTTTCGAGATGCCCTTTATTCATGGTGGGTCGTGTAGGATTCGAACCTACGACCAATTGGTTAAAAGCCAACTGCTCTACCAACTGAGCTAACGACCCTAAAAATGGTCGGGGTGAGGGGATTCGAACTCCTGACATCCTGCTCCCAAAGCAGGCGCGCTACCGGACTGCGCTACACCCCGGGTCTTTCAAAAAAAAGGGCATCTCTTGGAGATGCCCTTCTTTACATGGTGGGTCGTGTAGGATTCGAACCTACGACCAATTGGTTAAAAGCCAACTGCTCTACCAACTGAGCTAACGACCCGGAAAATGGTCGGGGTGAGGGGATTCGAACTCCTGACATCCTGCTCCCAAAGCAGGCGCGCTACCGGACTGCGCTACACCCCGAGATTGGCTCCGCGACCTGGACTCGAACCAGGGACCCAATGATTAACAGTCATTTGCTCTACCGACTGAGCTATCGCGGAACTAAATTTCGGTACAACTTACCGATTTACTACTCCGAAGACTGTGTTCGCTTCGGACTCTTTAGCTTCTTAGCTTTCGCTTTGTCGCTGCTGAGGCCGGCTATTCTACATTCTTCGTTTTGCTTGTCAACCACTTTTTTTCATTCAACTTACTGATTTGTAAGTTGTTTTGCGGTCACTGATGCTGCTGGTGATTCGCTTAGTGCCTGACAACGCGGCGTATATTAGGGTCACCCGAATCTTGATGCAAGCAAAAATTTCAAAAATTTCAGCAAGTTATCCTGAATTCCCCGAAAGCCCCGGTTTTACTGGGCTGCACTGGCCTCTTCGCGGGCAAACCCGCTCCCACAGGGGACCCACAGCGGGTGTGAGTAAGCAAAAAAAAGCCCCGCAGAAGCGGGGCTCATGGTGCAACACATTAGCCAAAGACGATTTCGTCGCCTTCCACCGTGGCGGTAATCGACGTACCCGGCACAAACTGGCCTGCCAGGATCAGCTGCGCCAGCGGGTTTTCGATCCAGCGCTGGATAGCCCGCTTCAGCGGCCGTGCGCCATACACCGGGTCGTAACCCACGGCGATCAGCTTGTCCAACGCCTCCGGGCTCAGGCTCAGCGACAGTTCGCGCTCCAGCAGACGGCTGCGCAGGCGGCCGAGCTGGATCTCGGTAATGCCGGCAATCTGCTCGCGGCCCAGTGGCTCGAACACCACCACTTCGTCGATACGGTTGATGAACTCCGGACGGAAGTGAGCACCCACTGCATCCATCACCGCCGCACGCTGTGCCTCGCGGTCGCCTACCAGTTCCTGGATCTGCGCCGAGCCCAGGTTGGAGGTCATCACGATCACCGTGTTGCGGAAGTCCACGGTGCGCCCGTGGCTGTCGGTCAGGCGGCCGTCTTCCAGAACCTGCAGCAGCACGTTGAACACATCCGGGTGGGCTTTTTCCACCTCATCCAGCAGCACCACCGAGTATGGCTTGCGCCGTACGGCCTCGGTCAGGTAACCGCCCTCTTCATACCCTACATACCCTGGTGGTGCACCGATCAGGCGAGCCACGGAGTGTTTCTCCATGAACTCGGACATGTCGATGCGCACCATCGCCTCTTCGGTGTCGAACAGGAACTCGGCCAGCGCCTTGCACAGCTCGGTCTTGCCCACACCGGTGGGGCCGAGGAACAGGAACGAACCGCTTGGCCGGCTCGGGTCGGACAGCCCGGCACGCGAGCGGCGCACGGCGTTGGCCACGGCGGTTACCGCCTCGTTCTGGCCGATTACGCGCTGGTGCAGCAGTGCTTCCATCTTCAGCAGCTTCTCGCGCTCGCCTTCGAGCATCTTGGACACAGGTATACCTGTCCACTTCGACACGACCTCGGCGATTTCTTCCTCGGTCACCTTGTTGCGCAGCAACTGGTTTTCGGTCTTGCCGTGCTGGTCGACCATCTGCAGGCTGCGCTCCAGGTCGGGAATTACCCCGTACTGCAGCTCGGCCATGCGGCTCAGGTCGCCTTTGCGACGGGCGGCTTCCAGTTCCTGGCGGGCCTGTTCGATCTTTTGCTGGATCTGCGCAGAGCCCTGCACTTCGGCCTTTTCCGATGCCCAGATTTCTTCCAGGTCGGAATATTCACGCTCCAACCGCTCGATTTCTTCGGTCAGCTTCTCCAGGCGCTTTTTCGCGGCTTCGTCTTCTTCCTTCTTCAGCGCCTGGGATTCGACCTTCAGCTGGATCAGGCGGCGATCAAGGCGGTCAAGCACTTCCGGCTTGGAGTCGATCTCCATGCGGATACGGCTGGCCGCTTCGTCGATCAGGTCAATCGCCTTGTCCGGCAGCTGGCGGTCGGTGATGTAGCGGTGGCTGAGCTTGGCGGCTGCGATAATGGCACCGTCGGTGATGGCCACCTTGTGGTGCACTTCATAGCGCTCTTTCAGGCCACGCAGAATCGCGATGGTGTCTTCCTCGCTCGGCTCCTCCACCAGCACCTTCTGGAAGCGGCGCTCCAGGGCGGCGTCCTTCTCGATGAACTGGCGGTACTCGTTCAGCGTGGTGGCGCCGACGCAGTGCAATTCGCCACGGGCCAGGGCAGGCTTGAGCATGTTACCCGCGTCCATGGCGCCCTCGCCTTTGCCGGCGCCGACCATGGTGTGCAGTTCGTCGATGAACAGGATGATCTGGCCTTCCTGCTTGGACAGCTCGTTCAGCAGCGATTTGAGGCGTTCTTCGAACTCGCCGCGGTACTTGGCACCGGCAATCAGCGCGCCCATGTCCAAGGCCAGCAGGCGCTTGCCCTTGAGGCCGTCAGGCACTTCACCATTGATGATGCGCTGGGCCAGGCCTTCGGCGATGGCGGTTTTACCCACGCCAGGCTCACCGATCAGCACCGGGTTGTTCTTGGTACGGCGTTGCAGCACCTGCACGGTACGGCGGATTTCGTCGTCACGGCCAATCACCGGGTCCAGCTTGCCTTCTTCGGCACGCTTGGTGAGGTCGACGGTGTACTTGTCCAGCGCCTGGCGCGACTCTTCGGCGTTCGGGTCATTCACCGCCGCACCGCCACGCAGGTTGTTGATGGCGTTTTCCAGGGCCTTCTTGCTCACGCCCTGGCTCAGCAGCAGCTTGCCGAGCTTGCTGTTCTCGTCCATGGCGGCCAGCAGCACCAGTTCGCTGGAAATGAACTGGTCGCCCTTCTGCTGGGCCAGGCGGTCGGCCTGGTTAAGCAGGCGCGCCAGGTCTTGCGACATGTTCACGTCGCCGGTGGGGTTCTGGATTTTCGGTAGCTGGTCGAGCTCTTTCACCAGCGCTTGGCGCAGGTTGTTGATGTCGAAGCCAACCTGCATCAGCAGCGGCTTGATCGAACCGCCCTGCTGTTCAAGCAGTGCCTGCATCAGGTGCACGGGCTCGATGGCTGGGTGGTCCATGCCAACGGCCAGGGATTGAGCATCGGATATTGCTAATTGCAGCTTGCTGGTCAAACGGTCTATTCGCATGGTGTACCTTCCTTTAAAGGGCAGGTCGGAGCGATGGACAGCGCCTGTTTATAAAGAAACCTGCCTGAGATGACCTTATAGATAAGGCTGATTCTGGAAGATTCAAGCGTAGCGGGGTTGACCGGGGTCAGCTTTTGGAATGCTGGGGCCGCTGTGCGCCCCTTTCGCGACACAAGGCCGCTCCTACAAGAGATCGCATTCCCCTGTAGGAGCGGCCTTGTGTCGCGAAAGGGCCGCGCGGCGGCCCCAGTTTCTTGAATTCAGCGAGGTTGCAGCCACACCAAAGAAGCAAACCGCCCACCCTGCGGGGTACGGCGATAGGAGAAGAACCGCGCATCACTCACCGTGCACAAGCCACCGCCATAAACAGCAGTCACCCCACAGGCAGCCAGGCGAATACGCGCCAGCTCATAGATATCCGCCATCAGCTTGCCCGGCCGTTCGCCTTCGACGAATGCCCGAGCCGCCTGTGGGTGCACGGCGGTAAAGGCATCACGCACTTCCAGCCCCACTTCGAAAGCCTGTGGGCCAATGGCCGGCCCCAACCACACCAGCACTTCTTCAGGCGGCAGTGCCAGGCGGTCCAAGGTGGCTTCCAGCACGCCGCCAGCCAACCCGCGCCAGCCCGCATGCGCCGCCGCCACGCGAGTACCGGCCCGGTCGCAAAACAGCGCGGGCAGGCAATCGGCGGTCATCACGGTGCAGGCAATGCCAGGCTGGTCGGTCCAGCTGGCGTCGGCCTCGGCCACCACGGCCGGGTCGGCATCCGCCACCACCAGCCCATGCACCTGCTTGAGCCAGGCCGGCCGGATGGCGAACGCGTCGCTCAGGCGGCGGCGGTTCTCGGCAACGGCAGCAGGGTCATCCCCTACGTGGTCGCCAAGATTGAAGGTTTCGTAAGGCAGCAGGCTAACGCCGCCCTGACGGGTGGTGACACAGGCGCGAACCGAGGCCGGGGCAGGCCAGTCGGGAAACAGCAGCGACTGCGTCAGGCCACTCATCCGATAAAGCTCTCGCGGTCTTCGCTCAGCAGCGACAGCAACCAGAGGAAGTCATCGGGCAGTGGCGACTCCCACTTCATGATTTCACCGGTGATCGGGTGAGCCAACGCCAGGAAGCGTGCATGCAGCGCCTGGCGCGGGAAGGTTTTCACGGCCTCGACCATGGTCGGGCTGGCAGCCGGTGGAATGCGGAAGCGCCCACCGTACGTCTGGTCGCCGACCAGCGGGAAGCCAACGTGGGCCATGTGCACACGAATCTGGTGGGTACGGCCGGTTTCCAGCTTTACCCGCACGTGGGTGTGCGAGCGGAAGCGCTTGAGCACGCGGTAGTGGCTGACCGCCGGCTTGCCGCCGTCGGTGACTGCCATGCGCTGGCGCATACCGCCGTGGCGGCCGATCGGGGCATCGATCTTGCCACCGGAAGTTACCACGCCGATCACGATGCATTCATATATGCGGCTGACCTTGCGCGCCTGCATCTGCTCGACCAGCCTGGTCTGCGCCTGCAAGGTCTTGGCCACCACCATCAGGCCGGTGGTGTCTTTATCCAGGCGGTGAACGATACCGGCGCGCGGTACGTTGACGATGTCTGGCACGTGGTGCAGCAACGCATTGAGCAGCGTACCACTGGCATGACCGGCGGCCGGGTGCACAACCAGCCCGGCAGGCTTGTTGATTACCATGATATGGTCGTCTTCGTAGACGATATCCAGTTCGATATCTTCTGCGATCCACTCGCCCTGGGCCTCTTGTTCGGCCTGCAGTGCCAGCAGCGAGCCACCATAGACGGTGTCTCGAGGGCGCACAACGGCGCCATCGACCGTCAGGCGGCCCTCTTTGATCCACGAAGTAAGCCGCGAACGCGAGTACTCAGCGAACAATTGGGCGGCGACCTGGTCGAGGCGTTGGCCGCCCAGTTCGGACGGTACCTCTGCGCTAAGTTGAATGATCTCGGACATGCTCGATTCGGCGGGCGCACAGCCTTTGGTTTCGGCTGCGAGCTTGTGGTTAAATACGGCTTCTTTTGTCCCGGGGTTGGCCGGGGCGCTCATCATAACAGGACGGCACCGCCCAAGACAGCGGCCGTCAAAGGGACGCAAGCCGCCATGCAAGTGAAACACCTGCTGCTGATCGCCATCCTCGGGCTTACCGCGGCCTGTTCCTCTAATAAAGAGGTCATTGACGAGAACCTCAGCGAAGCCGAGCTGTACCAGCAGGCGCAAGCTGACCTGGACAACTCCAGCTACACCAGCGCCGTGAACAAGCTCAAGGCCCTGGAATCGCGCTACCCGTTCGGCCGCTATGCCGACCAGGCGCAGCTCGAGCTGATCTACGCCAACTACAAGAACTCCGAGCCCGAGGCTGCCAAGTCGGCCGCCGAGCGCTTCATCCGTCTGCACCCGCAGCACCCGAACGTCGACTACGCCTACTACCTCAAAGGCCTGACCTCGTTCGACCAGGACCGTGGCCTGCTGGCGCGTTTCCTGCCGCTGGACATGACCAAGCGTGACCCGGGTGCCGCCCGCGACTCGTACAACGAGTTCGCCCAGCTGACCAGCCGCTTCCCCAACAGCCGCTACTCGCCCGACGCCAAGCAGCGCATGATCTACCTGCGCAACCTGCTGGCTTCGTATGAAATTCACGTGGCCGACTACTACCTGAGCCGCCAGGCTTATGTGGCCGCCGCCAACCGTGGCCGCTACGTGGTAGAAAACTTCCAGGAAACCCCATCGGTCGGCGACGGCCTGGCGGTAATGGTCGAGTCGTATCAGAAGATGCATCTGGACGAGCTGGCCGCCACCAGCCTGGAAACCCTCAAGCTCAACTACCCTGACCACCCGAGCCTGGTCGATGGCGAGTTCCAGCCCAAGCAGACCGAGTCTGACGGGCGCGGCTGGCTGTCCAAGGCCACCCTGGGCCTGATCGAAACCGATACCCCGCTGCCGCCGGGCGAAACCCGCGCCAACCAGGACGTGGTCAAGCAGTTCCAGGACGCGCGTGACGAGATGCCGCAAGAGCTGCTGCCGAAAGACGAAAACGGCGATCCGATCGTGCCGGAAGGCCCGAAACAAGCCGAAAATGACCGCTCCTGGTTCAGCTACATGACCTTTGGTCTGTTCGACTGACCCACAGCGGTACATGAAAGGGAGGCCTTGGGCCTCCCTTTTTTATTGGCCGCGCCCTAGACTGTCAGCTTCTTCAACCGACAAGCTGGACACCATGGTTCGCCTACTTTTCTGGATCGCCCTGATCGCCGCCGCGTTCTGGCTGTGGCGCAAGTTCAAAGTCAGCCAACAGTCTCACCCCGAGGCGAAGCTGGATGCGCCACTGCAGATGGTGCGCTGCGCCCATTGCGGCGTGCACCTGCCCAACGACCGGGCGCTGCAGCAGGGCAAAGAGTGGTATTGCAGCCAGGCGCACCTGCAACAAGGCCCAGGCCGACAAAACTGAATACAAAACCTGTGGAGGAGCGGCCTTGCCGGGGCGCCGGACCGGCAGGCCGCTCCTACAAGGGATCGCGTAACTTCAGGCCAACCGCGTTGCTGGCGCATACGGCGCCGGGTCGATAATCGGCTCGGCCCCGGTCAGCAAGTCGGTAAACAGTTGGCACGAAGCTGGCGCCAGCACCAGCCCGTTGCGGTAATGCCCGCAGTTCAGCCACAGCCCCTTGTGCCCCGGCACGGGCCCGATGTAGGGGATGCCTTCTGGCGACCCCGGTCGCAGCCCGGCCCAGTGCCCCACCACGGTGGCCCCTTCGAGTCCAGGCAGCAATTCCACCGCCGAAGCCTTCAGACTCTCCAGGGCATCAGGGGTCGGGGTTTTGTCATACCCGGCATGCTCCAGCGTACTACCCACCAGAATGTGCCCATCCCGCCGCGGAATCGCATAGCGCCCCTTGGCCAGCACCATGCTCGGTAAAAAGTCCTCGGCGCACTTGAACAGGATCATCTGGCCCTTCACCGGCTCTACCGGCAGCTCAAGGCCCAAGGTACGCAACAGGTCGCCACTCCAAGCCCCGGCACTGAGCACCACCTCATCCGCCGCCAGCACGCCTTCAGCGGTCTGCACGCCGGTCACGCGCCCGCCCTGCTGAACGAAACCCGTGATCTGGCAATTTTCGCGCAAGGTGACGTTGGGCAGCGCCAGCAGCGCCGCCTTCAGCGACTTCACCAGGCGCGGGTTGCGCACGTTGGCTACACCGGCCATGTAGATGGCGCGCTTGAAACCCGGGCCCAGCACCGGCACCGCGTCGTAGGCCGCCGAGATATCCACGGCACTGAGCGGCCGCTGCTCACGTTCGGCCCAGGCCAGCGCTTCGGCTTCGTCATCCAGGTCGAGCCAGTACAAGCCCGTGGTGTGCACTTCCGGGTCGATACCGGTACTGGCGAACAAACGCTCGCCCAGCTGTGGATAAAAGTCCTGCGACCAGTGCGCCAGGGCGGTCACGGCCGGGCTGTAGCGCCACGGGTACAGCGGCGAAACGATGCCCCCACCGGCCCACGACGACTCACGCCCCACCTCACCCTGGTCACACACCACCACCTGCCCGACCTTGGCCGCCAGGTTGAACGCCGTCAGCAGGCCGATCACCCCGCCGCCGACCACCACTACTTGCTTGCTCATCTGTCGATCCAACACCTGAAGTAAAACCGCGATGCACCGGGCATCATTCAACCTTCAGCTCCCCCAGCAGTGCTCGCTGCCGCCAACGGCACCCGGATTGCGCTGCACGCCGGCGTGGTCCAGCTGGAAGTCGCCGCAGCCATCCTGCGCCATCAGCCCATGCGGCAGCCGCCGTGCGCGCAGCGTGAAAGTGTCGCTGTCGCGCTGGGCCTGCAGGCTGTAATAGCGGGTACCGTCGGGCAAGGCTGGGTCGCCCTCGGCATATTGGCCGGTACGCACGCGGTGGCGCTCCAGGCGCAAGGCAGCATCATGCAGCAGGCCAACCACTTCGCTGCGTGCGGCTCGCCGAAGCTGGTCGCTGTAACTGGGGTAGGCAATGGCTGCCAGAATGCCGGTCACGGCCAACACAATCAACAACTCGATCAGGCTCAAGCCTTGCTGCATGTCAGTCTCCTCTCAGTCTTTGCCGCCAGGTGATGCGCCGGGTTGTGTCGCCGGCCACGGCGTAGACGGCTTCCAGCACGTGGCGTGACTGGGTTTGCTTGCTGACTGTGGTTATCCGGAACAGGGTGGCCTGGGCGCGCTTACTCGGGCCAAGATTCTGCAGGTGGAAATAGCCATGTTGCGTGCCCTGCCACTGCCCAGCCAGATCGTGCGGTCGAGCTGGCGGCATGCACGCGGTACACCGATCGGGAGGTGCACGCTTGAGCTCGCCCTCCCCTACTTGCAACGCGGCCTCAGCTTCTTCGAGCGCCAGCAGACCATCGCGCATGTGGCCGGTCATTCGTGTTTCCATCAAGGCATTGCTGAGGGCTGAGGTCGCCAGCAAACCGAGCAGCAGGCTCAGTACCAACGCCGACAGCAGCACGACACCGCGTTGACGCTTCATGGCTGCGGCACCGGGTTGCGCAGCGCCACACTAAGCTCATGGCGCTGTTCGAGTTTGAGCGTGGGTTCGTACAATGTCAGCGTGATATCTACCCTCTCTCCTTGCAGCGTTTGCACACGTTCGAAACGCGCCTCTCGCACATTCTCGACCAGCGGTTGGAAATTGCCTTTTCGCTTGAACCTCAGCCTGTTGTCATGGAACTGATAAACGTACTGGCTGATGGGGAACGTTAGCGGGTAACCCTCTACTGGCTTTTCATCCACGCGCACTTTTTCGATGCAGTCCGTCTGCAAAACCCAGTCACTCTCGCCAGCCTGTCCGGGCAACTCCGCCACAACCAGGCGGAGGGTGGTGGAATCAACTTCCAACGGCCGGGCGAAAGCCAACTGTGAGCCCGGGGCCTTAAAATCGTCTGGCCCGATCTGAAGGCAGCCAAACATCCCCGTCATTCGGATGTCCTGCGCCATACGCAACAACGCATGACGCGCTTCATCCTGCATGCGCACTGCCGTACTTTGCAGACGCCAGGTCTGGTGTGCGGAGGTAAAGAGCTGGCTGGCCGCTGCCAGTAGCATCAACCCGATGGCCAGCGCCATCACCACCTCAACCAGACCGAACCCAATCTGGCGGCGTCTCATCGCCGCCTCCGTTCATGCTCGCTGTGCACCGCCATCGCGGCCTGCCCATCGCGACGCGCGCTGTCCGCAGCCTGCAATGCCTGCAACTGTATCGCTGCCGTTGCGAACATGCCCACGGCCACAACCACGACGGCCAGCAACACTTCCATGAGCGTCATGCCCCGTTGTCTTGCGTGCATCCCTGCACCTCCTGCGACTTTTCCTGCAATAGCCCTGAACCTGGCCGACTAGACCGCTTGGCCAGCGAACGTGAAGCTATAGCCAAGCACTTCCAGGGAGGAATGCACGGTGAAGCAACGAGGGGTAACACTGATACAAATGTTGTCGGCCTTGGCCGTGGCTGTCTTGCTGACACAGCTCGGCGTGCCGGCCTACGCCAGGATGAGCGACGACCTACACCGGGCAGCCGCTGCCCGTGATTTGGCACAGGCACTGCGCAGCGCACGCAGCCACGCCATGCTGCAAAGCCAACCGGTGCTGGTGCAGGCGCTGGACGGTAACTGGGGGAAGGGTTGGCGGGTGGTGCTTGAGCATAACCAGCAGCTGCTGCGCGAGCAGCGCCTTTCGAGGCCGCTCAAGATTACGAGCAATCGCGGGGAACAGTTCAAGTTCAGTGCGCTGGGCGTTCCAATGACGCTGAACAACAGCTGGTTGGGAACAACGCTGGAAGTGTGTGAACGCTCATCTGCCAGCAGCCGATATCAAGTGGTGCTGGCATCGACCGGGAGAGTCAGATTGCTTGCGGAGGACCGAAACAATACTCGCTGTGCAAGTACATAGCCTTGAGCCGACCTTGCCGGCGATGAGGCCAGTACAGGCTTCAGTCAGATCAGCGAGCGAACCCGCAGCTCTTTGGGCATCGAGAAGGTGATGTTCTCTTCACGCCCGTCCAGCTCTTCAGCGCCGGTAGCGCCCCAGGCCTTGAGCTGCTCGATCACGCCACGTACCAGCACTTCAGGGGCCGAAGCACCCGCAGTGATGCCAATACGCGCCGACTGTTCAAACCAGCCCTGTTGCATGTCCTCGGCACCGTCGATCAGGTAGGCCGGGGTGCCCATGCGCTCGGCCAGCTCACGCAGGCGGTTTGAGTTGGAGCTGTTCGGGCTGCCGACTACCAGCACCACGTCGCACTCGCCCGCCAGTTGCTTGACGGCGTCCTGGCGGTTCTGGGTGGCGTAGCAGATGTCGTCCTTGCGCGGGCCACCGATGTTCGGGAAGCGCGCACGCAGGGCGTCGATGACGCGGCTGGTGTCGTCCATCGACAAGGTGGTCTGGGTCACGAAGGCCAGGTGGTCAGGGTCGCGCACCTGCAGCCTGGCTACATCATCTTCGTCTTCGACGAGGTAGATGGAACCACCGTTGCTGGCGTCGTACTGGCCCATGGTGCCTTCGACTTCCGGGTGCCCTTCGTGGCCGATGAGGATGCACTCACGGCCGTCGCGGCTGTACTTGGCCACCTCGATGTGCACCTTGGTCACCAGCGGGCAGGTGGCATCGAACACTTTCAGGCCACGGCCAGCCGCTTCCTGGCGCACGGCCTGGGAAACACCGTGGGCACTGAAGATGACGATGACATCGTCCGGCACCTGGTCCAGCTCTTCGACGAAGATGGCGCCGCGGTTGCGCAGGTCTTCGACCACGAACTTGTTGTGCACCACTTCGTGACGCACATAGATCGGCGGGCCGAAGACTTCCAGCGCGCGGTTGACGATCTCGATCGCCCGGTCGACCCCCGCGCAGAAGCCGCGAGGGTTGGCGAGTTTGATTTGCATGCTCGGCTCCAGGCTTACAGGGCCTTCACCTCGAGGATCTCCACCTCGAAGGTCAGGGTCTTGCCAGCCAGTGGGTGATTGAAGTCGATGGTCACCTGGTCGTCATCGAACGCTTTGACCACACCCGGCAGCTCGGCGTTGGCGGCATCGTTGAAGATGATCAGCAGCCCTTCGGACAATTCCATGCCTTCGAAGTTGGACCGTGGCATGACCTGCACGTTCTGCGGGTTGGGCTGGCCGAAGGCGTTCTCCGGGGCCACCACCACTGTACGCTTGTCACCGGCCTTGAAGCCGAACAGCGCGCTTTCGAAGCCCGGCAACAGGTTGCCATCGCCTACCTTGAAGGTGGCCGGGGCTTTGTCGAACGTGCTGTCTACGGTGTCGCCGTTTTCCAGGTGCAGCGCGAAGTGCAGGGTGACTTCGGTGTTCTGGCCGATACGGGTGTCAGTCATGGACCGGATCCTCGGACTTCTTGCTCTTGAACATATCCAGCGCCAGCATCACCGCACCAACGGTGATGGCGCTGTCGGCCACGTTGAAGGCCGGGAAGTAATGGCGGTTCTGCCAGTGCACCAGGATGAAGTCGACCACATGGCCCAGCACGACGCGGTCGTACAGGTTGCCAATGGCGCCACCCAGCACCAGCGCCAGCGCCACGGCCAGCCAGGTCTCGTTGCGCCCCAGGCGCTTGAGCCACACCACCAGTACGGCACTGACCACCACGGCGATCAGGGCGAACAACCAGCGCTGCCAGCCGGCACCATCAGCGAGGAAGCTGAAAGCGGCACCGGTGTTGTAGGCCAGGGTCCAGCTGAAGTAGTCAGGGATGACGACTATCTGCTGGTACATGGTCAGGGCGTTGTTGAAATACAGCTTGGTGGCCTGGTCGAGGACCAGCACCAGCAAGCTCAGCCAAAGCCATGCAAGGCGCCCGAAGCGCCCCACTGCCGGGTTAGGCATAGTGACGCACCTCGCCCGAGCCGGTCAGGTTGTCGACGCAACGGCTGCAGATTTCCGGGTGCTCCGGGTGGCTGCCGACGTCGGCGCGGAAGTGCCAGCAACGGCCGCACTTGGCATGGCCGGACTTGACCACTTTCAGCTTGAGGCCTTCGACTTCGGTGGCCACGGCGTCCGCCGGTGCCTGCACGAACGGCACCACGCTGGCGGCCGAGGTGATCAGCACGAAGCGCAGCTCGTCGCCCAGCTTGCCCAGGTCGGCGCTCAGGCCTTCGTCGGCGTACAGAGTGACTTCGGCCTGCAGGTTGCCGCCGATGACCTTGGCGGTACGCTGGTTTTCCAGCTCCTTGTTGACCGATGCCTTCACCGCCATTACGCGGTCCCAGTAGGCGCGGTCCAGCTCGGTGCCTTCTGGCAGCTCGCTCAGGCCCTGGTACCAGCCGTTGAGCATCACCGACTCGTTGCGCTCGCCCGGCAGGTATTGCCAGATTTCGTCAGCGGTAAACGCCAGGATCGGCGCGATCCAGCGCACCAGCGCTTCGCTGATGTGGTACAGCGCAGTCTGGCAGGAACGGCGGGCGACACTGTTGGCGCCGGTGGTGTACTGGCGGTCCTTGATGATGTCGAGGTAGAAGCCGCCCAGCTCCTGCACGCAGAAGTTGTGCACCTTGGAGTAGACGTTCCAGAAACGGTACTCGCTGTAGTGCTCTTCCAGCTCGCGTTGCAGTAGCAGGGTACGGTCCACCGCCCAGCGGTCCAGTGCCAGCATGTCTTGCGGGGCCAGCAGGTCGCGGGCCGGGTCGAAACCGGACAGGTTGGACAGCAGGAAGCGGGCGGTATTGCGGATACGGCGGTAGGCGTCGGCGCTGCGCTGCAGGATCTGCTCGGAAACCGCCATTTCACCGGAATAGTCGGTGGCCGAAACCCACAGGCGCAGGATGTCGGCACCCAGGGTGTTGTTGACCTTCTCCGGCTCGATGGTGTTGCCCAGCGACTTGGACATCTTGCGGCCGTTCTCGTCCACGGTGAAGCCGTGGGTCAGCAGCTCGCGATACGGCGCGTGGTTGTCGATGGCGCAACCGGTGAGCAACGACGAGTGGAACCAGCCACGATGCTGGTCGGAGCCTTCCAGGTACAGGTCGGCAACCGGGCCGGTGGCGTGGCCGATGTCGTGCGAGCCGCGCAGCACGTGCCAGTGGGTGGTACCAGAGTCGAACCACACGTCCAGGGTATCGGTGATCTTGTCGTACTGGCCGGCTTCGTCACCCAGCAGTTCGACAGCATCCAGCTTGAACCAGGCTTCGATACCTTCCTGTTCGACGCGCTTGGCCACAGCCTCCATCAGTTCGACGGTACGTGGGTGCAGCTCGCCGGTCTGCTTGTGCAGGAAGAACGGGATCGGCACACCCCAGTTGCGCTGACGCGAGATGCACCAGTCCGGGCGGTTGGCGATCATCGAGTGCAGGCGCGCCTGGCCCCAGGCCGGCACGAACTTGGTCTCTTCGATGGCCTTGAGTGCGCGCTCACGCAGCGGCTCGCCAGTGCTTGGCTGCTTGTCCATGCCCACGAACCACTGCGCGGTGGCGCGGTAGATCAGTGGGGTCTTGTGGCGCCAGCAGTGCATGTAGCTGTGGCTGATGGTTTCGGTGTGCATCAGCGCACCGACTTCGCTCAGCTTCTCGACGATGGCCGGGTTGGCCTTCCAGATGAACTGGCCGCCGAAGAACTCCAGCGACTCGACGTACACGCCGTTGCTCTGCACCGGCGTGAGGATGTCGTCGTTGACCATGCCGTAGCGCTTGCAGGTGACGAAGTCGTCTTCACCGTAGGCAGGCGCGGAGTGAACCACACCGGTACCGGCGCCCAGTTCGACGTAGTCGGCCAGGTAGACAGGCGACAGGCGGTCGTAGAACGGGTGGCGGAAGTTGATCAGCTCCAGGGCCGAACCCTGGGCAGTGGCGATGACCGAGCCTTCCAGGTTGTAGCGCTTGAGGCACGACTCGACCAGCTCTTCGGCCAGCACCAGCAGACGCTCGCCGGTATCGACCAGGGCGTACTTGAACTCCGGGTGGATGTTCAGCGCCTGGTTGGCGGGGATGGTCCACGCGGTGGTGGTCCAGATTACGATGGCGGCTGGCTTGGCCAGCGCGTCCAGCCCGAAGGCGGCAGCCAGCTTGGCCTCGTCGGCAATCGGGAAGGCCACGTCGATGGTCTGGGATTTCTTGTCGGCGTACTCGACTTCCGCTTCAGCCAAGGCCGAACCGCAATCGAAGCACCAGTTCACAGGCTTGAGGCCCTTGAACACGAAGCCTTGCTTGACCATCTCGGCCAGGGCACGGATTTCGCCGGCCTCGTTGGCGAAGTTCATGGTCTTGTACGGGTTGTCCCAGTCACCCAGCACACCCAGGCGAATGAACTCGGTCTTCTGCCCTTCGATCTGCTCGGCGGCGTACTCGCGGCACAGCTCGCGGGTGCGGTCGGCAGACAGGTGCTTGCCGTGGGTCACCTCGACCTTGTGTTCGATCGGCAGGCCATGGCAGTCCCAGCCCGGGACATACGGCGCATCGTAGCCGGCCAAGGTCTTGGAGCGGACGATCATGTCCTTGAGGATCTTGTTCAGCGCATGACCGATGTGAATCTTGCCGTTGGCATAGGGCGGGCCGTCGTGCAGGACGAACTTGGGACGATCCTTGCCAATCTCGCGCAGCTTCTGGTACAGGCCAATGCTGTCCCAGCGCTGCAGGATCTGCGGTTCGCGCTGAGGCAGGCCGGCCTTCATGGGGAAGGCGGTGTCCGGAAGGTTAAGCGTGGCTTTGTAGTCGGTCATTTCAGGCTCTTCGTTAGCGGTTGAGCGTGCCAATGTGCACGTGCGGCGGCGATATCCGCATCGATCGCCGACTTCAGCGCCTCCAGGGAGGCGAATCGCTGCTCTTCACGCAGCTTGTGGTGGAACTCCACCGTCAGACGCCGGCCATACAGGTCGCCGGCATAATCCAGAAGATGAATCTCCAGGTGCGGGCGCCCATCACCGGCAACGGTGGGACGCACGCCAATATTGCCCACACCCGGCCAGGCCTTGCCGTCGATTTCGATGCTGGCCAGGTAGACCCCGGACAGCGGCACGCGGCGGCGCTTGAGCTGGATGTTGGCGGTAGGTGTGCCGAGCTGGCGGGCCAGCTTCTGGCCATGCAGCACGCGGCCGGTGATGCTGTACGGGCGGCCCAGCAGGTGCTCGGCCAGCTCGAAATTGGCTTCGGACAAGGCCTTGCGCACTTCGGTGCTGCTGACCCGCAGGCCGTCCTGGATCACCGTGTTGGCGGCCTCGACGGTGAAGCCGTACTGCTTGCCGGCCTCGATCAGGAAGGCGAAGTCGCCGGCGCGGTCGCAGCCAAAGCGGAAGTCATCACCCACTTCGAGGTGGCGCACGCCCAGGCCGTCGACCAGGATGGCCTTGACGAAGGCATCGGCGCTGAGCTTGCTCAAGCGCTGGTTGAACGCCAGGCACAGCACCCGGTCAATGCCCTCGGCGGCCAGCAGTTCGACCTTGTCGCGCAGGCGGGCCAGGCGCGCCGGCGCGGTATCAGGGGCGAAGTACTCGCGTGGTTGCGGTTCGAAGATCACCACGCAGGTCGGCAGGCCCAAGGCCTGACCGCGCTCGCGCAGGCGCGCCAGGATTGCCTGGTGGCCGCGGTGAACCCCGTCGAAGTTGCCAATGGTGGCGACACAGCCCCGGTGCTCGGGGCGCAGGTTGTGAAGACCTCGAACCAGCTGCATAACGCGCTTCTTGCTCATAAAGTGGCCGATTATAACCACACCCGGGCGCCGGTGACAGGCAGCAACGCCCAAGGGCGGCGTGGAATGCGAAAAACCGACGCCTGACCCGCCTGAAGCCTCAGTGCAGGGCCTTGCGGGCGAAATGCCGGGGCCGGAAGCCGCACAGGTACAGGCAGCCGAAATACGTCACGACGCCTGCCAGGATAAGTGCGCCAAGCCGCATGAAGCGCTCAAGCATGATGCCCTGCTCCCAGGCCGGCATATAGTGCATGCCCGCCAACAGCACTGCCGACATCAGCGCCACTGCCAAGACAAGCTTGAGCAGGAACATTGCCCAGCCTGGCTGTGGCTCGAACAACTGCTGGCTGCGCAGCTTCCAGAACAGCAAGCCGGCATTCAGGCAGGCACCGAGGCTGATCGCCAATGCCAGGCCGGCGTGCGCAAGCGGGCCGACCAGGGCGAGGTTGAACAGCTGGGTGCAGACCAGGGTGAAAATCGCGATCTTCACCGGTGTGCGGATATTCTGCTGCGCATAAAAGCCGGGTGCCAGTACCTTGACCAGAATGATCGCCAGCAAGCCTACGGAATAGGCCACCAGCGCCCGCTGGGTCATGGCCGCATCGAACGCACTGAACTTGCCATATTGAAAGAGCGCAACGGTCAGCGGCTCGGCAAGAATGGCCAACGCCAGGGTGCACGGCAGCACCAGCAGGAAACACAGGCGCAGGCCCCAGTCGAGGATCCGCGAGTACTCCTCGCGGTCCTTGTTGGCGTAGGTCTTGGCCAGGGTCGGCAACAGGATGGTGCCCAGGGCCACGCCCAGCACCCCTGACGGCAGCTCCATGAGGCGGTCGGCGTAATACATCCACGACACCGAGCCGGCCACCAGGAAAGAGGCGAAGATGGTGTTGATGATCAGCGAGATCTGGCTCACCGATACCCCGAGAATCGCCGGCAACATCTGCTTCAATACCCGCCACACCCCCGCGTCCTTCAGGTTCAGACGCGGCAGCACGAGCATGCCGATCCTCTTCAACGCGGGTAGCTGGTACAGCAACTGCGCCAGGCCACCCGCCAGCACGCCCCAGGCCAGGGCCATGATCGGCGGGTTGAAGTACGGCGTCAGCAGCACGGCGAAGGCGATCATCGCCACATTCAGCAGGGTCGGGGTGAAGGCGGGTACCGAGAAACGGTTCCAGGTATTGAGGATTGCACCGGCCAGGGAGGACAGCGAGATCAGCAATATATAAGGGAAGGTCACCCGCAACAGCGCGGTGGTCAGCTCGTATTTTTCCGCATTGTCGACAAAACCCGGGGCTGTTGCCCACACCACCCACGGCGCCGCCAGGATGCCGATGGCAGTCACTAGGGCGAGGACCAGGGTCAGCAGGCCGCTGACGTAGGCAATGAAGGTGCGCGTCGCTTCCTCGCCCTGCTGGGTCTTGTATTCGGCCAGGATCGGCACAAAGGCCTGGGAGAACGCGCCCTCGGCGAAAATGCGCCGCAACAGGTTGGGCAATTTGAACGCGATGAAGAAGGCGTCAGTGGCGACGCCGGCACCAAAGATGCGAGCCAGGATGGTGTCACGCACGAAGCCCAGCACCCGGGAAATCATGGTGATCGAGCTTACTGCAGCCAGGGATTTGAGCAGGTTCATCGAAAAGATTCACGCCAAAGGCAGAGGACGCTGCCAGACAGCGTCCGAATGTGCGATACTCCCGCGCCTTCGCAGGGGAGCCAAAAATTCCCGAGTGTACAGGTCGCGCAGCAGAAAGGAATCTTTCCCTCTTGTTGGCGCACCGCTCGGCGGAACCTTGCAGGTGGCCTTGACAATCGATCTACTGATCGGCATGATTCGCGGCCTATTTTGTTTGCTATTTACCTAAAGTCTTTCGAGGAGCTCGACGGTGGCCAACACACCTTCCGCCAAGAAACGTGCAAAACAGGCTGAGAAGCGTCGCAGCCACAACGCCAGCCTGCGTTCCATGGTCCGCACCTACATCAAGAATGTAGTTAAAGCCATTGACGCAAAAGACGCCGACAAAGCGCAAGCCGCTTACGTTCTGGCTGTACCTGTAATCGACCGTATGGCCGACAAAGGTATCATCCACAAGAACAAAGCTGCTCGTCACAAAGGCCGTCTGAATGGCCACATCAAGGCGCTGAAAGAAGCTGCAGCTGCCTAAGCGACGCGCTATTCGAAAAACCGACCCTAGGGTCGGTTTTTTGTTGCCTGCGATTTATACAAGCATCCCTATGACAGCACTGACCCGCTTTGTGTAGGAGCGGCCTTGTGTCGCGATCGGGCTGCACGGCAGCCCCAGCAATATCAGCATCGACGCTATTACAGAGGGGCCGCTGCGCAGCCCGATCGCGACACAAGGCCGCTCCTACACAAAGCAGGGCGGCGTTGGCCTCTGAGTTACTTGGCTATCTGAATCTTCGGCGCCCACTGCAGCCAGTCATCCTCGGCCTTGTCGAACAAGGCGAAGGTCTGCTGCGGCCGTGCCGGGTTACCCATCTGCTCGCCATCCGGCGTTGCGAAGGCGATACCGCCATCGATCAGAGTCTCCACCGACTCGGTACGCACGGTAGCCCCCTTGAACAGCCCCCAGTCGAAACCGAAGCCACTGCTGTTCCAGAAGCGGCTGCCACTGCGTACCAGGGCTGCATAGCGCGGCTCGATGAGGATATGGATCAGCACGCGGTCAGCGCTCTGGCCCAACTCGAAGCCCGTCACCTTGCCAACCGCAACCTCTCGATAGGTCACTGGCACACCCGGCTTGATAGACCCACGCCGTGGGGCACTGAGCGTCAGTGGCAAGCCCACCTCAGGCCCAGCCACTTGCGGGGCATCGGCCAAGGCGATGAAATCGCGCTGCGGGCCACGGTCCTTGGTGGCCGGCTGCACCTCCAGGTACTGCCCGCCAATCAGGGTGTCGAGGTTCTCGGTGCGTACCAGGCCCAATGCTGGCTTGACCACCCAGAACTGCGTGCCGGCCCGGGCAATACGGTTCGCCGCCTCGGTGATACGTGCCCGCAGCAGCACAGCCTGCAAGTCATCAGTCAGGTCGACGCTTTCGATACTGCCAACATCCAGACCACGGAAGCGGATCGGCGTACCCGGCTTCAGGCCATCTGCACGGTCTACACGGACGGTAATCAAGGTACCCGCACGGTTTACCGCCTCCTGGCTGTCATGCAGACGGAAGCGTGGGATGTGGCGCTTCAGCGCCACATCCGGGCGTGGCGTGTCGAACGCAATACCGCCGGCCATCAGCGTTTGCAGCGACTCACTCTTGATCTTGATGCCCGACAGGCCGCCCGTCAGGGTAATGCCACTGACGTTCCAGAAGCGCGACGAACCGTTAACCAGCTTTTCGTATTCCTTTTCGATATGCACACCGATCAGGATGCGGTTGCTGTTACGCGCAAACTGATAGCTCTGCACGCTACCCACCTTGACCTGGCGGTACATCACCGGGCTGCCGATTTCCAGCGAACCCAAGGTATCGGCAAACAACACCATGTGCAGGCCCGGCGCCTTGAGGTCGAGCGGCGGCGCCTTGGCACGGGCCTCGAACTCACGCTCGGGCCGCTCCCCTTTCTCACCCGGGCGAATGGCGATGTAGTTGCCTTTGACCAACGCTTCCAGGCCAGTGATACCTGCCAGGGAAATCGACGGCTTGACCACCCAGAACTGCGTGCCCTCGACCAGGTAGTCCTCGGTCAGCGGGTCCAGCGTCAGCTCGGCCGATGCACTGGCCAGGTTGTCTTCCATCTTCAGGGCTTTCAGCGAACCCACCTGAATGCCCTTGTACATCACCGGTGTACGGCCTGCTTGCAGCCCCTCGTAATCGCTCAGCTTCACCTTGACCCGGATACCCGCCTGGGCGGCGTCGAAGTCTTCATACAGGCGGAACGGCAGGCTCGGGTCGGTGGGTGGGCTGTCCTTGCGGTACTCCGGCGTGGCAAAGGCGATACCACCGGCCACGATGCTCGACAGCGACTCGCTGCGCACCTTCACACCTGACAGCGAAGCATCAATGCTGACACCGCTGGCGTTCCAGAAACGCGTGTGCTTGCGCACCAGGCTGGCATAGCCCGGCTCGATGAAAACCTTGATCTCGACGGTGCTCTGGTCCTCGGAAAGACGGTAGCTTTTCACCCGACCCACCTGGATCTGCTTGTAGAAAATCGGGCTATCACGGTTGAGCGAACCCAGCCTGTCGGCTTTGAGGATCAGATGCAGGCCAGGCTCCGAATCCGAGAGCGGAGGCGCCACCTTCAACGCGGTAAAGCGCTTGGTACGCTCCCCCTCGCCCGGGCTGACGGCGATGTAGTTACCCGATACCAGTGTTTCAAGGCCGGTAATACCCGCCAGGCTGACACTCGGTTTTACCAGCCAGAAGCGTGTGCCCTTGGTCAGGTGAGGCTCGGCGGCCTTGTTCATCTCGATGGTGGCGATCACCCCTTGGTTGTCGCCCTTGGCGTCGAGCACCAGGCTCTTCACTTTGCCTACCGGCATGCCCTTGTAGATGACTTCGGTCTTGTTGGCGACGATTCCTTCACCCGACTCGAAGCGGACTTCAATTTCTACGCCGGCCTCGCTGTAGGCCTGCCATGCGAGCCAGCCACCGATCATCAGAGCAATCAAAGGCAGGATCCAGATGGCCGACCAGTTCGAGGCTGGGCGGGTTTTAGCCGTTGGCAGGTCACTCATGGTCGTCATCCGACTCCGTGTTATCCCAAATCAGTCGGGGATCGAAAGTTAAAGCGGCAAGCATTGTCAGGATCACCACAGTTGCGAAGGCGACAGCGCCCAGATTGGCTTCGACACTGGCTATTCGGCCGAAATTCACCACCGCCACCAGGATGGCGATGACGAAGATATCGAGCATGGACCAGCGCCCAATGAATTCGATGAAGCGGTACATCAGTATCCGTTGCCGCGCTGAAAGCGGCTGGTGACGCTGAACGGAGTACAACAGCAAGCCGATGCCCACCAGCTTGAATGTGGGCACCAGGATACTGGCAATGAACACCACTGCGGCAATCGGCACCATGCCGTGCTTGAGCAGGGTGATGACACCGGACATGATCGTGTCGGGGCTGCCCTGGCCGAGTGTACTCACGGTCATGATCGGCAGCAGGTTGGCCGGGATATACAGGATCGACGCGGCAACCAGCAGCGCCCAGGTACGCACGATACTGTTAGGGCGGCGAGCATGCACAACGGCGCCGCAGCGCGTGCACGTCTGCGAAGTGCCATCTGGCACTTGCCTGTTCAGTTCATGACATTCATTGCAGACAACAATGCCTGCATCAATCGCCCGCATGCAGGTCCTCCCCCGATAGCGCACTCCAGATCTGGTGTGGTGACATCACCACTTCCAGCCATACCTGGACCAGTAGCAGGCTGATGAAGCAGAACAGCCCCAGGCCCACGGTCAGTTCGGCCAGGTCCACCAGCTTGACGATGGCCACCAGCACACCCATGAAATACACCTCGAGCATGCCCCAGTCACGCAAGTGGTGATAGATGCGGTAGAACAGCAGGCCGAAGTTGCGCCCCACGTTCAAGCGGATACTCAGCAATACCGCCAGCTGGCAGAGCAGTTTTGCCAGGGGGATGGCCATGCTGCAAAGGAACACGACCACCGCCACACCACGCATCTGCGAATTGTACAGGCCTAGTACGCCACTCCAGACAGTGTCGTCCGAGGTCTGGCCAAGCAGGTGCAGCTGCATGATCGGTAGAAAATTGGCCGGTATAAACAGCAACAGGGCGGTCAGTACCAGGGCCAGGCTGCGGTTGACTACATTGTGCCGGTGGGCATAAAGCTCGTAGCCACAGCGTGGGCATTGGGCTTTTTCATCGTGCTGGAGCACAGGCTTGCGCAGCAGCAGGTCGCATTCGTGGCAGGCGACAAGCTCGTCCAACGGCAATTGGGCCAGGGCTTGGGGTTCGTCAGGATTGGGCATATGGCGCTTCTGGATAGGTGCGTGGGCCTATTCTAGTGTTCTGGCTCAAATTGTGGGAGGCGACTTACCACAGATCCCTGTAGGAGCAGGGCCGGATTTTTCGCCCACAAAGACAAAACCCCTACCTGCATGCGCAGATAGGGGTTTTGCGAAATGAATCTTGACGATGACCTACTCTCACATGGGGAAACCCCACACTACCATCGGCGA
>NZ_JAFBKA010000046.1:0-44978 GCF_022760795.1 Pseudomonas sp. BP01 | reverse complement strand
CTCTTCGCGGGCTTGCCCGCTCCCACAGGTACAACACAGTCTGTGGGAGCGGGCAAGCCCGCGAAGAGGCCGGCACAGCTGCCCCATCAGTTGATATCCCGGTCCTTGGTTTCGGGCAGGAACAGGATCCCCAACACTGCGGTCATTACCGCGATCACGATCGGGTACCACAAGCCGTAATAGATATCCCCGGTAGCCGCCACCATGGCAAATGCAACCGTCGGCAGGAAGCCGCCGAACCAGCCATTACCGATGTGGTAAGGCAGCGACATCGAGGTGTAGCGGATACGCGCCGGGAACAGCTCCACCAGCCAGGCGGCGATTGGCCCGTAGACCATGGTCACGTAGATCACCAGGACGGTCAGCAACAGCAGCACCATCGGGTAGTGGATCTTCGCCGGGTCGGCCTTTTCCGGGTAGCCTGCTTCTTTCAACGCACCACTCAAGGTGGCGGTAAACGCCTCGCTCCGCACTTTGAAGTCCGCTGCGGCCATGCCGCTGCCTTCAAAGCTCGGCAGTACCCGCTCACCAATACGAATCTGCGCCACGCTGCCAGGTTCGGCTGCCTGGTTGGTATAGGGAATGGCGCGCTTGGCCAGCAGGCTCTTGGCAACGTCGCAGGAGCTGGTGAATTTGGCCTTGCCCACCGGGTCGAACTGGAACGCGCACTGGTCAGGGTCAGCCACCACCACGACCGGATTCTGCTCCTGGGCGACGAACACGTCCGGGTTACCGTACTCGGTCAGCGCCTTGAAGATCGGGAAATAAGTCAGCGCAGCGATGATGCAGCCGGCCATGATGATCTTCTTGCGGCCAATGCGGTCGGACAGGCTACCGAAGATGATGAAGAACGGCGTGCCGATCAGCAGCGAACCGGCAATCAGCAGGTTGGCCGTCTGTGGCTCGATCTTGAGCGTCTGCAACAGGAAGAACAACGCATAGAACTGCCCGGTGTACCACACCACGGCCTGGCCGGCGGTACCGCCCAGCAGCGACATGATCACCACCTTGAGGTTCTCCCAGCGGGCGAACGACTCGGTCAGCGGTGCCTTGGATGACTTGCCTTCGGCCTTCATCTTCAGGAACACCGGCGACTCGTTGAGCTGCATGCGGATATACACCGAGATCGCCAGCAGCAGGATCGACAGCAGGAACGGTACCCGCCAGCCCCAGGCCTCGAACACCTCGGTACCCATGACCGTGCGACAGGTCATGATCACCAGCAGCGACAGGAACAGCCCCAGGGTCGCGGTGGTCTGGATCCAGGCGGTAAAGAAGCCACGTCGGCCCTTGGGCGCATGTTCAGCCACATAGGTGGCCGCGCCGCCGTACTCGCCACCCAGGGCCAGGCCCTGCAGCAAACGCAGGGTGATCAGGATGATCGGCGCAGCCACGCCGATCGCGCTGTAGCTGGGTAGCAGGCCCACCAGTGCCGTAGACAGGCCCATGATCACAATAGTGATGAGGAAGGTGTGCTTGCGCCCGATCATGTCGCCCAGGCGACCGAACACGATAGCCCCGAACGGCCGTACGGCAAAACCGGCAGCGAAGGCCAGCAAGGCGAAGATGAACGAGGTGGTTTCATTGACACCGGCAAAGAAGTGCTTGGCGATGATCGCGGCCAGTGAACCATACAGGTAGAAGTCGTACCATTCGAACACTGTGCCCAGGGACGAGGCGAAGATGACCTTGCGCTCCTCCTTGGTAATGCCGCGTTGGGGCGCGCTACTGCCCGTGGATGCGCTGTCGATAACCGCCATGGGTTGCCTCCGTCTTGTCGTCAGGCAGGCCGGAGCACCTCACAGGGAGTCAGTCACACCCCTTTCACCGTCGCACCCAGGCCCTAGGGCTTGCTTTGGTTGCGCGAAGCACGACGAGGCGGGCCGCCTCGGATCGCAGCAAGGTAACTGAAGCATAATCGGGTTTGCCGGGATATCCACCCGCATGGCCATACACAAGAGGGCGACATGAACGACAAGGCAACACCAGGCTGGCAGGGGGATATCTGGTTGGCTGACGATTACTGCCTGCTGCGGTCGACGCTAGGCAGGACCGACAGCCATGTGCACTACGCGCACCAGGTGCTTGTCGGCCTCGGTGCGGATGTCGAGGTGCGCCTGGGCGAGCAGATCTGCAGCGGCCCCCAGGTGCTGATCGCGTCGCGGCAACCCCATGCCATCCTCAGTCATGGCGTACCGTGCCTTACCCTGTTCGCCGAACCGCTGGCGTTCGACCTGGCAAACCTTGCCCACGCCTGCGAGCAAGCCGGCAACAGCGCAGAGCAACTGGCAGAAAACCTTGGGCGCTGGCCGCGCCGCCCGCTCGACCCGCGTCTGGAGAAAGCGCTCGAGCGAATCCGCGCACTCGATGAGCAGACCTTGCCGGCACAGGAACTGGCCAGCACAGCAGCACTGTCGATCAGCCAGCTGGAACGCCTGTTCAGCGGTTCACTGAAACTGTCAGTGCGCCGGCTGGTGCTGTGGCAGCGCTTGCGCGTGGCCCTGCAACGGGCGCTGGGCGGCGCAAGCCTGACCGAGGCGGCACTGGCGGCGGGGTTTGCCGACTCGGCGCATTTCACCCGCAGTGTTCGCCACCAGTTCGGCCTCAGCCCCGGGGCCGCTTTGCGTCACTTGCGCCTACGTACGCTCGGCTAAAGCCTGGCGCAGCCCCGCCGGCAATACCGCAGGTGGATGAACATCCGCGCTTGCCCACGGCTCACACAACTGCGCCAGGTACGCCTGCGGATAGTCCGGCCGATCACTGATACCCATGTCGTCGTCCGCCAGCGCATAGCCAGGCAGGTACAGTAGCGTGCCAAGCAGGCGGTCCCAGAGCGGAAAGAACAGGGCAAAGTTGACGTCGCCGGTGCTGCCATACTTCAGGTGATGCAGGCGATGCACCGGCGCCCAGGCAAACACATGGCGCAAGCCGCCAATGCGCATGTCCACATTGCTGTGCTGTAGCAACAGCTGGATAGACACACTGAACGCCAGCAACGCTGCCACCTCCACGGGTAAGCCGAACAGCAGCAACGGCAAGGTGCCGCCCAGGGTTTCGAGCAACTGGTGTACGGGGTGTTTCATCAAACCATTGAAGCCGTACAAGCGCGTGACACTGTGGTGCACCGCATGCAGACGCCACAGCAGCGGGCTACGGTGGCTGGCGTAATGCACCAGGGTGATGCCCAGGTCGGCCAAGGCAATGGCCAGCAGCAACTGCAAGGCCAACGGCCACTGATCAGGCCAAAGGCCTGTTCCCGGCAGCCAGTGGGCAAGCAGCGGGATGGCCGCCACACTGCAGAGGGTCAGGCATTCATTGATCAGTGCATGGCAAAGGTCGCGGCGGCTATCGCCTTGTGCCTGATTCCAGGCAGTCTTGTAAGGGATGAGCCGTTCGCAGGTGAATGACAGCAGCACAGCACTGGCCAGCAGTGGCAGCAGCCACACCGGGTGGTCTGCCAGTGACAGTGCCGCGGCAATGAAACCGAAGAAGAATAGCGGGGCATAGAGGGTGCGCATGGGTCACTCCAGATAGTCAGGAGCCACCAGTGTCGGGCCTGAGGCCAGGAGGGCGCTTGAAGGAACGGCGCATGTACAGCCGCTGAGTCGTGGGATGGTTCCAGGAGATTGCCCCCTTGGTCTGTGCTGTAATTGAAGAAAACCGTTCGATCCAGTGCTCGCGAATGTACAGGCCCCTCATACCGCCTCCGCGATTGGCCCCTTCAACTCCACCTGGTTGCCATCCGGGTCGTAGCAGTACAGCGAAAGCCCCTCGCCTTCGGCGCCATAACGCTTTTCTGCGGGCTCTACCTTTACCCCGGCAGCGTCCAGGTAGGCGGTCAATGCGGCTTCGTCGAACGGCTCGATACGCAGGCAGAAATGGTGCAGGTTGCGCCCTTCCACCCCAGGTGCCGCCCCGCCCGGCCGCCCCAGCGGGCCGTCAAGGGTCACCAGGTCGATCATTGCCGTGCCCGTGGCCAAGTGCACCATGCCCAGGTCTTCGCGCACGCGGCTGACCGCGCAACCAAGCAACTCGGTGTAGAAAGCAACGCTGCGTGGCAGGTCGCTGACCCGCAACACGAGGTGATCGATATGCTTGATGGTGAACGGTCGCATGCCTGGGCTCCTTATGGCGTTTACGCAATGACGTTCGCCACCATAGCCCAGGTCGCTGGAGCGTGACCAGAATCAGCTACTCGTTCACCAACCGTTGCAGAACGCCCCCTTCATGCTGCGCCAGGATACGCAGCAGCTGGTCGACCAGCGCCCGGTCTGGTGCATCCAGGTGAAAATGGTGCCCGCCCGGGTGCCAGGAGACCTTCGCCTGGCTGGGCAAGGCGGCCTGACGCCGGGTAAAGGCCTCGCCGGTGAAAGCCCCCTGGCGGCCGAACAGCAGGTACAACGGGCAGCGGATCTGGTTCAGCAGGTCGCACGCTTCGCGCTCGGTCAGCGGCATGGGTTCGGGCAACACCAGCCGCGGGTCGTGACGCCAGCAGTAGCCATCGCCCAGTTGCAGCAGGTCGCGCAATGCCAGCAGCCGTGCGGCACCTTCCGACAGCTCGGTGTCCAGGCGCTCGCGGCGTTGCGCCAGGGCGGTGTCCAGGTCGTCGAAACGGCCGACGTCCGGCTCGGCAAAGCCCGGCAGCTGGCTGCGCTGGACCATGCGCCTCAGTCGATAGGCCCGCGCCAGGTGCTGCACGCGGTCATCCTCGGCCACCGTGAACGGTGCCCCCATACCGTCGAGGAAGGTCATGCTGGCAATGCCGCTGGTCATGGCCGCCAGCAGCGACGCTACACCGGTGCCCATCCCATGGGCCAGCACATGGAATTGCGCCAGGCCCAGGCTGTCGGTCACCGCCAACATGTCTTGGGCATGCTCCCATAAGTAGTAGCCACTGTCGTGGCGGCGATGGTCCGAACGACCATGACCGACCAGGTCGGGGGCCACCACGAAGCAGCCGTCCAGCATCGGTGCCAGGCGTTCGAACGAGGCAGCGTTGTCCAGCCAGCCATGCAAGGCCAGTACGGGAATACCGTCTTCGGCGCCCCAGGTGCGGACCGCTATTTCAATACCATCGAGGTCGAGCAGGTGATCTTTCGGACTGCACAGCGAACGCATTGCAATTCTCCTTGGCTGCCTGCGCCTTAGCCTGCCTCACCCTCTCGCAGATCCCCCCTCGCTGCTAGCCCCTCACCGACCCGCGCATGCGCAGGACCGACCGTTGCCGACAACTGTCTACCGCACCATGACGCCTTGATGAGCGTGGACTATCCGCCCCCAACGCAAGAGATCGTTGCCATGACCCACCCCACGCCGTTACATCAAAGCCAGATAACCCGAACATTACCGAAATGGAGCAAGGTTCTTCACCCCGCACATACGCACAAGGTGCTGCAAAGCCTGCGCAAGGATTATCTGGCTGAAGATGGCTCCCCTTACTCGTGGTACGCCGCTGCCGATGAGCCAGCGCGTGAGCAGTTGCACAGCGCTATCGAAACGCGGGACAAACGCCTGGTGCAAGTCAGGCAGGCACTGGCGGGTTTCAAAGACATCATCGGCTTCTGTACCCCTCTGCTGACCGAGCGCTTGAAGGTGAGCGTGCCCGTAGACAGGGCGCAATATGTGTTCCAGCCCTTTGAATCCGATGCCAACATCTGGGTCGGCGCACCCGACGTAGAAACGCCCTTGGTCCCGGACCTTGAGGTGGATGTCCTGGCCACTCGCCCTGTGGGCGAACCGCAAACACGCAGCTTGCTGGAGGCTGCCCTGCACAACTTCGAGGGCCTGGCCGAAGTAGGGGCTTACAGCAGACTCACCAGCGCTGCGGGCAGCGCTACGCCCCTACCGGGCCTGACGATAGCGGACTTCGTCAACCATTGCCGGGCCCTGGACCTTGGCAAACGCTATCAAGAGCACCTGCTGGCAACCCATGAGGGCGTCAATCGCGCCGAAGTCCAGCGCCGGTCGATAGCAGCAAGTCGCGAGGCCCTGAGGGTCCAGGCACTGATTGCAAAGCTCAAAGGCCTGCTGAGCAAACCTGGGCTCAATGCGCTTGGCCAACTCTGCGATGGCGATCCTCACCCCACCTATGAAAAACACCCACTGCATTGCTGGAACTTCAGCCTGTTCGGTATCCCCGTCCACGAAATACTGTTCATCGGGCCAGACAATCCTGACCGGAAAACCCCCTGTGTCCTGTATAAGCCTGGCGATAGCGAGCACCCTATAAGGGAGTTTGCTTCTCGTCAGGAAGCCGGTAAACACCTGCGCAGCCGGCTATTGCAAAGCGAGTTTCGCCGAACCGTGGTGCATTTCGCCTACAAAGACAGGCAAAAGGAACTGGCCGACAAACTGGAGCATGCGCTGTTCGAACAGGATGAAACAGGCAGGCGAAAGCCCCGAAACATGCCCGTGCTCCATTTCACCCCCTCGCCAATCAGAACCGACCCTTGGGCGACCTTGTACAACGCACACCTTGCGCGCATGAAGGCCGACGCAAAAACCATTGCCGTCCCCACCGCCGAGGTCGACGCCAGGGCCCGTGACAAGCGCCTTAAGCAGTGGCTTGAGTTGGGCATGAATGTGCTGAACGTCGCCGCGTTTTTCGTGCCTGGGTTGAACACAGTCATGCTTGGCGTTTTCGCTTTCGATGTGATGAGCTCGGTGTTCACCGGTTTCGAGGCGTGGGAAGAAGGCGATACCCGCCAAGCACTGGCGCAACTGGAGTCGTTGGCAATCAACGCGGCGGTAATTGCCGGTTTTGCCACGGGCGCCAGGATCGTCCAGGCATCAGGCTTTGTCGATGCGCTAACGAGTGTATGGCATGAAGACCAAGAACTGCTCTGGCACCCCGACATGACGCCCTATGCGAGCACAGCGGCTATCCCTGAAGGAGCCCAACCCGACTTGCTCGGCCACGTGCACATCGATGGGAAGACCTTTCTCAAGCTGGACGGGACGCTGTACGAAGTGTTTCAGGGCGCAGAACAACAATGGCACGTGCGCCACCGCGATGACGCGCAGGCTTATGCCCCACGCTTGCTGCACCATGGTAACGCCCGCTGGCAACTGGCCCATGAACAGCCTCTGGAATGGGACCGCGAACAACTCATGCGCC
The DNA here is from genome assembly GCF_022760795.1 of Pseudomonas sp. BP01. Classification (NCBI taxonomy): domain Bacteria; kingdom Pseudomonadati; phylum Pseudomonadota; class Gammaproteobacteria; order Pseudomonadales; family Pseudomonadaceae; genus Pseudomonas; species Pseudomonas sp. BP01. The sequence continues at coordinate 37,861 of NZ_JAFBKA010000046.1, read as the reverse complement.
GCCTTGGCGGCTATGGTGCAGGCCTGGACGAGCGCGAACTGGACAACGCCATGCGCAGCACCGATACCGATCAAGACGTAGTGCGCCGTGCCCACGCAGCCGGCCTGCGTCCACCCGCCTTGTTGCTCGACACGCTACAGCGCCTGCAACTGGACAACCAGGCACAACAGATCATCACCCGCGTACGCCATGGGCTGCCGCTGGCTGCGTACGAAAACTTTGCCTTGCCCGAGTTGCTGCGCCTGCCGGGCTGGCCTGAGGGGCACGTGCTCAAGGTTTACCAAGGGCCAGAGCCTTGGGGCAAATCTGTGCACTACGGCCCTGTCCACCCGGTTGGCCAGGTAGAAATCGAAGTTACCCGTAACGACCTGGACAATGGCCAGTTGAGCCAGACAGTGATAGCTCAGATGGGTGAAAAAGCCATTCTCCAGGTGCTCGGCGACACGCCGACCGAGCACCGATCATCCGCATTGAACAACCTGCTCGCAGAACACCTGGAACAACATCGCGGCGCTCTGCTAAGCAGCCTGCAACAAAGTCACCGCCCCACCCTCCCCCCAACCGCGCAACCGCTCGCCCGGCAGTTTCCCGGCCTGCCGGACAGCGCGCTTGAAGCATTGCTGGCCAACATCGGCAACGCCGAACGGGAAAGCCTGACAAACGGACGGGTGCCGCTTCGCATTGCCGAGGAAGCTCGCCTTCTGCAAGCTCGAGCGCGACTTGATCGCGCCATCCTGGGCATTTTCAGGCCCAGCCTGGCCAACGACGACAGCCAGCGCCTGCAACAGGCGCTGCAAGCCGAACACCCGCAGGCTGACTCGGCCCAGTTGCTGCAACTTGCCCTTGGCGATCGCCAGCACTGCGCCTCACTGCTAGGCCAACAACCCATCAACCCCAGGTTCCGCTCGCCCTTGCGGTTGGCCAACGGCCAGCTTGGCTATCCCCTGAGCGGCCGAGGCTTGCAAGGGCGACCCTTGCCGGCCGCGCGTCGACTTCGGGCACTCTACCCCGAACTCAGCAGCCAGCAGATCAGCGTACTGCAAACCGAGCTTGCCCAGGGAGGCGACCTGGGTAGCGCAATCAGCCAACTGGAAGCCGAGCAGCACGCCCTCAACCGTGATCTCAACCGCTGGGTCAGCACCTCGCGCACCCTGGATGAACGCTTAGATCGCCAGCAATTCACCGAGCGACTGATGAGTGCTTCGCGGCGTGAAGGCGGTGCGCAACGCGCAGTGCTTGTGCTGAGCCATATGCAACTGGAAGCGCTGCCAGCGTTCACTGCCCGTATGCCGCATATCCGGCAACTCGTCATTGATGGGTTGCAAATGCGGCGCCTGGAGGGTGGCTTCCTGGCAAACTTCCCTGACCTGGACACCCTGGAAATCGTCGGCAACCCGGACATGGACGCCGAAACATTGTTCGAGGCGCTCAAGTCTGCCCCACGGCTACGCGAACTGGGCCTGACAGGCAATGGCTTGACTACCCTATCAGCCACTGCCCAGCAGGCCATCGGGGCGATGCCTGGCCTGCGGGTACTGGGCCTCAGCCGTAACCGGCTGCGGCTCGATGACGCCAGTCTTGCCTTCCTGACGCGCTTGCCCCTGGATGCACTCGGCCTGGGCCACAACCAGATCACACTGGATGAACGGCTTGCCGCCCAGTTTCAGGACATGATCCACCCCAAGGTGCTGCACATGCCTCGCAACCCATTGCAGCTGGCGCCCGACCTGCGCTTCATGGCCCGCCTCAGCCACCTGGACCTTGAGCGTTGCGAACTGCAGCAGTGGCCCGACAGCCTGACAATCCTCATGAGCCAGCCCCAGTACCAGCTGCGCTATCTGAACCTCTCCTCCAACCGCATTCGTACCCTGCCAGACTTGCCAGGTGTACTGCGCACCCCGTTCGCCCGCGATGTGGCCGCGCGCTTGCCTGAGCGCCGCTGGCTGTTCAACTACAACACGCTGGAAGCCGAGGCACGTGCGCGCTTGGGCAGCAGTGGCGTCAATGTATTCGAGCACGCCGAAGACGTCCCCCCGTGGCAAGGCTTTTTCCGTGACGGGGCGAGCAGTGCCGAAGAGCAGCTGTGGAGCAATCTGTTTGATCAAGGTGAAAACGCAGCGTTGCTGGGGGTACTCGAGCGTCTTGCCCAGTCGGCAGAAGCGCGGCGTGATGCCCAGGCCCTGGGGGCGCGTGTATGGGACCTGCTGGATGCCGCTGCCCAAGACACCGTGCTGCGCGAACGCCTCGCCACCGTGGCCGGGGACTTCCCCCCAACCTGCGGCGACGCAGGTGCCGACGCCTTCAGTGCCTTGGAAATAGAAGTGCTGGCCCATCACGCTGCAGGCCATGCCGGTAGTCGACCGGCCGACCTGCTGAACCTGTACCGAAAGTTGTATCGACGCGATCAGGTCAATCAACTGGCCGACCGCATCAGCTGGAAACGGTCCTTGCGCAAGCAGGCGTTGCTCGATGATGTCTTCGATGAAGATCTCCCCTCATACGATGTGCTCGACGAGCCCTCTGCCTTTCCGGACACAGATTTGGAAACGGGGCTTGTGGACGATATCGAACTGCGCCTGGCCTTGCGCCAGTCCCTGGCTACCGCGCTGGACTACCCTGAGCCGAGCAGCGGCATGTTGTACCGCAGCACGGCCAGGATCAACCAGACAATCATTGACAGGGTGAAAGCTGCGGTGCTTGCTCTGGATACGGATGCCACCGCTCGAGAGCAATGGTTGAACCGGCAGCCGGGCTGGGTTGAGTACCTAAAGCGAGAGCATGCAGCGCAGTTCAGCCTGATTACCGACTTTTGGCGCCCAGGCCTGGACTACCTGTATTACTGCCTGGACGGAACCGCAGACCCGGTGACGTCCCTGGACAGTTCCTTGCTACGAGCCCTGGCCAGCGTCATGCCTGAAAGCCCATTGAATGCCAGCGGCATTCTGCGACGCGTGGCGATCAACGAGCAGCAGTATCGCCAGGGCGTGGACGTGCTGACCGCCGAGCAGCAACAGGTTGAAACCGGTCTGTTGACCAGCCTCACTCGCCAACTGCAGACACTCGGCAGTTAAACCGTACTCTGTCGCCGCGCAGGTCTTCAAAGAGGCCTGCCGGCCATCTACCTGGCAGAACACACGCCGACGACCGCATACGCATGACCGACCTGGGCAGGCAATTATCTACCGCACAGAGCGCCAGCGTATGCGGCCCCATAGCGGCTCCCGTCCATGGAGTGCCGACATGAGCCACACCCCTTATCACCACGCGCAAATGGTGCGAACCCTGCCCGGCTGGAGCAAGGCATTGCACAGCGAGCATGCCAGCCAGATCATGGCGCGCTTGCACAAGGACTACCAGGACAGCCAGGGTAATACCTGCGCCTGGTATCAACAGGCAGACGAACCCACCCGCCAGGCCCTGCGTCGCGCCATCGCCAAGCGTGATGCCAGCAACAGGGCCGTCCACGCGGCGCTCGGCAACTTGCAGGGCGTGACCGAGTTCTGCGCCCCGTTACTGCAAGAACAGCTCAACATCGACACCCCGGTAACCCAGGCGCAATACGTTTATCAAGCCACCACTGTGAAGCAACCACAGGGGGTGCCCGGGGGCCCTGCCGTGCCGCATGAGCGGGGCGAGATTGTGTCCAAGGGTGCCCCTCAGTACCGCAGCCTGCTCGAAGCGGCCCTGCACAATTTCGAAGGCCCGGCCGACACCACGCGGTTCAGCCGCCTGCAACACAGCCGCCAGGACATCAGGTCCATCGCGGGGCTGACGCTGGCAAGCTTCATCGACCAATGTCGGGCGCTGAACCTGGGTCGGCGCTACCAGCAGCACCTTGACCAGGTCTTCGACGGAGCAAACAAAACCGAGCTGCAGCAGTTGGCCATCAACGCCCGGCGCGACGAGTTTCGTGTGCAAACCCGTATCGCTGCCTGCAAAGGCTACCTCAGCCCCGCCGGCTCTTTAGCGCTGCATGGCCTGTGTGCCGAAAACGCCAACCCTACCTATCAGGGCCGCCCCCTGCGTTGCTGGCAGTTGCAGTTGTTTGGCATCCCGATACACGAACTGCTGTTCATCGCGCCCATGCAAAACCGCAAGCATGACCCGGTATTTCTCTACAACCCGGTGGATGGCGATGCGCTAAGGGAGTTCGCTTCGCTGGGCGATGCACGCAAGTACTTGCGCCAGCAACTGCTGCAGGACAGCTACCGCAAGCGCTTCGCCGCCCTGGCATTGCAATCACAACAGGCAACGTTGAACAAGCGGCTCGCGCGCGCCCTGTACAGCAACGCTGACCAGGATGACGGGGCACAGCTGAAACCTCGCAAGTCGATACACCTGGAATCCATCGACAGAAACCTGCCAGATGCCCCTTGGGCATTACTGGAATCCAGCCACCTTGCCCGCCTGAGAGCTGATGCTCGCCGGGTCGCGGTGCCCACCGAAGATGTCGACGCCAGAGTACGCTTGCAGAACATCGAATACTGGCTGGACCTGGGCATGACCGTGCTGAATGTGGCAGCGATGGTCGTGCCATGCCTGAACCCGATCATGCTGACCATCGGCGCCGCGCAGATCATGGGCAGTGTGTTCGAGGGCATCTCGGCCTGGGAGGAAGGTGACAATGACGAGGCTGCAGCCCAGCTTGAGTCGGTGCTGCTGAACATTGTCACGGTCGCTGCCGTAGGTGGCGGTGCCGTGGCGCTGAAGGCTTCCGGCTTCGTCGACGCCATGCAGAGCATCGTCAAGGATGGCAAGGACTACCTGTGGAACGCCACGTTGCAGGACCATGCAAGCCCGGTGTCGATTGCCGAAGACCTCGCACCGGATGTACAGGGCCGCTATACGGTGGACGGGCGCCACTACATACGCATCGAGGGCGTTGTGTACGAACAGTTGCAGGAACGCGGCCAATGGCGGATTCCTCACCCGCAAGACCCGCAGGCCTATCGGCCAGTGGTTCGGGACAATGGCGCAGGCGCGTGGCGCGCGGCACACGAGGTGCCACTGGAGTGGGATGACCTGCAGCTGTTGCGGCGCTTGGGGCCGATCAGTGAAGGGCTGGGTGACAGCGAGTTGCAGGCGGCACTGCAGTGCTCAGGGGTGCAAGGCAATGAACTTCGCCAAACCCAGGTCGCCGCGCAGCATCCCCCCGCCTTGCTGGCCGACGCACTCGACCGACTGAAAGCGCGAAACCAGGCCAGTCTGCCCGAAGAAGCCGGGCCACTGGCCAGGCAGTTCCGGGGCCTGACGCAGCGTGCCATTGGGCAGATCATGGCCAGGACCTGCGCCCGTGAACGTCTGCTGCTGGCCCAAGGCAGGGTACCCTTGCGCGTCGCCGAAGAAGCCCGGGCCCTGCAGGCACACGCCCGGCTGAGCAGGGCCTTGCTGGGGCTCTATCGGCCTGATCTGGCCACTGCCGACAGTGGAGTGCTGGATGCCGCGCTCAAAGCCGAGCACCCTGGCCTTGATGCACGCCAGCGGTATGACATGGCAGTCGCCGATCGGCTGCAAGCAGCCAGGCTGATCGGGCAGCAGCCGATCAGGCCAGGCTACCGTTCGCCGATGCGCCTGGCCGATGGGCGCATCGGCTACCCACTCAGTGGAAGGCTGCCTTGGGCGAATACTGCAGATCGACGCCTGCGTGCGCTCTACCCTGGCCTGAGCGCAAGCGAGCGCAATACCTTGCGGGGCCAACTACGCCAGCGCGGTAGTGTCGCGGCGCAGCTCAGGGCACTGGAAATCGAGCGTGATACCCTGGACGATACGCTGCGTGACTGGGCGAACCAGGGCGACGAGAGCCAGCGCGACGCGCGCACCGTGGTGCGTGACCTGTTCAATGCCGCCTGGCGCCGTGACGACCCTGACAGCCTGACACTGCAAGCACTGGACATCGACGCCCTGCCGTCGTTGCCGGCTCGCTTCGATCACATCACCACCTTGAACATTCGCGCCATCGGCATCCGCCAGCTGCCCGCAGACTTTTTCCAGAGCTTCCCTTCCCTGCACACCCTGCGCCTGGCGCAAAGCCCGGAGCTCGACTTCGAAGGGCTGTTCCAGGCACTGGCCTGCACCCCGCAACTGGAAGTACTGGAACTGGGCAACAACCAGCTCGGCAGCCTGACCGAGGTAATGCGTCAGCGCCTGGGAGGCCTTACCCGCCTGCGCCGGTTGAGCCTACGCCTGAACAGGTTGCAACTTGCCGAAGCCGACTTGCAGACCCTTGCACAACTCCCCCTCGAAAACCTTGATCTGGAGAACAACCACATTGTGCTGAGTGAAGCCCTGGCAGCACGTTTCGCCGGCCTGCGCAGCCTGCGCGACCTGCGCCTGACCAACAACCCGCTGGATCAGGCACCCGACGTGACCGGCCTGACTTTCCTGGCCAACCTGCAGCTGCACAACTGCAGCCTGCACGAATGGCCGCGCGGCCTTTCCTCATTGATGGCGCAGACCGACCTGCAATTGCGTCACCTCAGCCTGAGCGACAACCCGATCGGCCAGGTGCCGGACCTCGATCAGGTGCTGACCAGCCCCTTTGCCGACGCCCTGCGTACGCCAGGTCGCGATACCTTCTGGGACTTCAACGAAAACGCTCTGGACACCGACAGCCGCCGTCGCCTGCGCACGGCTGGCGTGGACCTGCATGGCGACGATGAGCTGTCGGATGCCAGCGTGGAGTTCTGGCTCGTGGATGCCAGCCCGGAACAGGCGCAGCTCTGGGACGAGCTGTTCGAGGGTGACGCAAACCGGCATTTGCGGGAAGTGGTCGAACGCGTAGCGCGCTCGCGGCAAGCCGAGCGCAACCTGCGAGCGCTGACCCAGCAGGTCTGGCAGCTGCTTGAACAGGCGGGGCGAGACGAGGTGTTGCGCACCCATCTGGACAATGTCGCGCAAGACTACCCGCCCACCTGTGGCGACGCCGGTACCGATGCGTTCAGTGCCCTCGAGCTCGAAGCCCAGGTGTTCAGGCAACTGGCCGAGGAAGCGGAGCGCCCTGCCTACCTGTTCAACTTTTTCCGAAACCTCTACCGCCGCGAAATGGTCAACGCCCTGGCCGAACGGATCCAGCTCGCCCGCCAGGCCCGCCAGGCGCGCTTGCTGGAGCTGGAACAGCTGCCCGCCCAGGCTCAGCCCGCAAGGCTCGACGTGCCTGAGCTGGACCGCCTGGACGAACTGAGTGACAACGCCCTGCTCAATGGCGGCACGGACCTGATAGAAATACGCCTGGCCTTGCGCCAGTCACTGGCAGAACCGCTCAATTTCCCTGAAACCAGCCAAGGCATGCTCTATCGCCAGGAAGCGATGATCTCGGCACGTGTGGCCAGCAATGTCGAACGCGCTGTCCTGCGGCTGGACGATACCGCTACAGAACGCAGGGCCTGGGTTGCGCGACAGCCCAGCTGGCAACGCTACCTTGCCCAGCGCTTCGCCAGCCGTTTCGCAGCGCTGGACGCGCGTTGGTACCAAGGCATGCAATACCTGGATTATTGCCTGGATGCCGAAAGCGAAGCAGTTACTTCACTGGATCGCGCGGTGCTGCAAACCCTTACCGAGGTACTGCCCGCGCCACCGCTGGATGCAACCGGCCAATTGCACAGAATGGACCTGGGCAGCCAGGCTTACGACCAGGCCAGCCGGCGCCTGAACGCCGGGCGTGACCAGCAGCGCGAAGCGTTGTTTGAAACGCTCACCCGTGCGCAAGACCCGAACAACTGAAGCTCTCATTTTGAACAGGTTTACCTGAAGCCTCTCAGTCAAGCCATTCGGGGCCGCTTTGCGGCCCTTCGCGGGCACGCCCGTCCCACCAGGACGGCGCATTCCTGAACCTGTGGGAGCGGGCGTGCCCGCGAAGGGCTGCAAAGCAGACCCAGTAATGCTTGGGCTTTGGCCTACTGCCCACGCAGGTCTTCGAAAAAGGCCTGCCTGCCATCTACCTGGCTGGAGGCCCGCGGGGCGGCGACAGCATCACCATTGGCGGCCTCGACATGCCAGTAGCAGTGCTGCACCGCGCGAGTCACCGCCACGTAGGCCAGGCGTTGCACTTCTTCCTTCTGCGCCGTATCGAACGGTTGGGCATCACCGGCCTTGCCCAGGCCGGCCTGGCGATACACCTGGTTCTTGTAGGGCGAGCTGGTCAGGTACTGGCAGTCGCCCAGCATGAACACCGCATCGGCCTGCAAGCCTTTGGCACTGTGGTAGGTCAACTGACGCAGCCGGCGCTGTTCGGCCGGCAATGCTGCCTCGGCGTGCAGCACGCTTTGCAGGTGCTCGCTCATCAAGGCCCTGTCGCTGCCCTTGCGGTACAGCATCATCACCGTCTCGCCCCGCTGGTAGTGCTCGATCAGCGTTTCGCCCAAGGCGGCCTCGTCACGGTCGAATACCTTGACCGCAGAGCCGGGCAACTCGGCCGCCGGGCCGCTGGCGCGGGCTTTCTTGCCGGCAATCGCCGGGGTGCCTTTGACCAGGTGCTCGGCCGCGTCGATCACCTGCTGCTGGCAGCGGTAGTTATCGACCAGCATCACCCGTGTGTTGGCCGGTGACGGGAACGTCTTGCTGAATTCCATGAAGTATTTGGGCGAACTGCCACGCCAGCCATAAATCGACTGCCAGTCGTCACCCACGCATAGCAGCGACGAATGCTGGGCGTGGCGCCCGGTGTGCATGGCCGGGCCACGTCGGCGGATTTCAGCAAGGCTGGCACGCAACCAGCTGACGATCTGCGGGGACACGTCCTGGAACTCGTCGATCATCAGGTGCGCCAAAGGGCGCAACAACGGGTCGGGCAACAGTCGCAGGTTTTCCGGGTTGTTTTCGCCGAACAGGGCGAACATGCGGTTGTAGCTCATCACCGGTGGCGACTGGTCCAGCAGGTGTGCTTCCAGGGCCTTCCAGTACAGGGCCAGGGCCTCGAAAAACAAGGCATCGCTGTCGCCGGACGGGAAGCTCATCGCCGCCACCGCGTTGTTCACGTCCAGGCCAAGGTTCTCGATGAAGTTCGCCGCGCCGACAAAGGCATCCAGCAACGGTGCCGGGGCCAGCTCGCCCTTGACCTTGTACTCGAACCCCGGGCCGGCTACGGCATCGCCAGCCAGCGAAGCGGCCAGGCGCCGGGCCATGGCGTAATTGTCGAGCCAGATCAGCGGCCGATCGCAGAAGGCCTGCAACAAGGTGCGCTTTACCGCCCACTCGGCACGCACCGCCAACTTGGCGCCGGGGCGCTGGTACTGCGCGCTCTCTGCAGGGTCGAAGCCAAGCACGACCAGAGGCCCTTGGCCAGCCAGGCGGCCATGCACATGGAAGCGGCTGCCACGGATATCGACGGTTTCGCGGCAAGGCTCTATGCCCTTGATCGGCCAGGCGCCAGCGGCGAACCACAGGTCCTCGATCACGTCGCACAGCTCTTCGTCGCGCTGGGCTGCTAACTGGGTCACCTGTGCGCGCTTCTGCACGTCGGGGTTGTTCGGGTCCAGGGGTTTGAGTTGCAAAGCTTCGTTGCGCAACAGGCCTGCCAGCTCGGCAAAACGCGGGCTCTCGCCCAGCAAGCTGCTGTAGCACTGGTTCAGTTGCTGACGCTGGGCATCGTTAAGGCGCAGGTCGAACGGGTTGCTGTCAGCCTCGGCTTCACGCCCGGCAGGCATCTCGTTGCCCAGCGTTTCGAAGGCGCGCACCTGGCCAAAGCCCGGCAGGCTGCGCACCAGCGGCAGGATGCGCGAATGGAAGGTACGCACCAGCTCGCGGGCCTGCACCGGTTGCAGGTTGATCTGCCATAAGGCAAATACCTGCAGCAGGCGCTTGATGAAGTCCTTGCGCGACTCGCGGGTGAACGTGACCACGGTCATCGCGTCCAGCTCGTAACCCAGATAATGGCGCAGCAGCAGGGTGCGCAACACCAGCGACGTGGACTTGCCTGCCCCGGCCCCCGCCACCACACAGGTGGACGGGGTGTCACTGAAGATCAGCTTCCACTGTGCGGCGCTGGGTTGCGCCTCGGCGGGCAGGCGCTGGGCGACATCGGCCTTGAAGCGTTTTTTCAGCTCGGCCGTCAGCGGCAGGCGCCAGTCGTCGAACAGGTTGTCGTCCTGGCCGGGTACCGCAGCGGTATCGGGGCGCGAATCGCGAATCACCAGCACCTGGCGCCCAGCCTCATAGCCCTCCACCCGACCGCGCTCGAACCCTTCACGCACGCCATCGGCATGCCCAGTGTGCTGGCCGGTGGCGTGGCCGAGGAACCACGAGTCGCGATGCTGGGCCTGCAGGCGGGTCAGGCCACGCCCCAGCAGGCGGGCGACCAGGCGGCGAAACCAGGGCAATTGGGCAGGAGGGGTAAGGTCGGCGGGGGCCTGGGGTTGCTCGTGGGCCACGGTCACTCCGTTGAAAAACAAAAACAGCCGGCATGTTCGCCGCATCCACGGAAAATCGCCAGCGAATGCTTGCAGATCAGTGGATTAGGCGATGAAGAAAGTCAGGAATCGCTGAAAAAAACATCTATTAACTTGATTGTTTTAAGCCGATATTTACGCTTATTTTCGATGTTTTGTTAGCGCATCATGGCGTCATTCCACCGATTCAAGGAGCACGATCATGCTGCAACTACGACCCTTTGAAGGCCTGGGCCACGCCAACCACGGCTGGCTCGATGCCCACCACCATTTCTCGTTCGCCGAATACTACGACCCGGCGCGCATGCAGTGGGGCAACCTGCGGGTGTGGAACGACGACCTGATCGCGGCTGGCAGCGGCTTCCCCCCGCACCCGCACCGCGACATGGAAATCATCACCTATGTGCGTGAAGGCGCGATCAGCCACCAGGACAGCCTGGGTAACAAGGGCCGTACCGAGGCCGGTGACGTGCAGGTGATGAGTGCCGGCACCGGCATCGTGCACAGCGAGTACAACCTGGAAGACGTCGATACGCGTATTTTCCAGATCTGGATCGTGCCTGAGCGCACCGGTGAAGCACCGCAGTGGGGTAGCCGGCCGTTCCCCAAAGGCGAGCGTGGCGAAGGCTTCGTGACCCTGGCCAGCGGTCGTGCCGGTGATGAAGACAGCCTGCAGATTCGCACCGATGCCCGACTGGTAGCTGCCACCTTGCGTGCCGGTGAAACCGCCGAGTATCGCTTCGATGCCGCACGCCGGGGTTACCTGGTGCCGGCCAAGGGGCTGGTGGAAGTCAACGGGCTGCGGGCCAAGGCGCGCGATGGGGTGGCGATCGAGCAGGAGCAGGTGCTGCGGGTGACCGCCATCGAGGACAGCGAGATCGTGCTGGTGGATGTGGCTTGATGGATCGTGCCAGTGCAGGCTGCCGTGCAATACCTGTACTGGCCTCATCGCCGGCAAGCTAGCTCCCACAGGGACCGCACAGGCCCCGGGCCCACGCTATATTTGTGGGAGCCGCCTTGTGTCACGATAGCGGCGCGCAGCGCACCCGACTGTCGACAAGCAACGCCCAATCCCGCTGAACATTGGCGCCATCGGCCACCCTGCACTAGCGTTGTGCTACCAGCCAGCCCCAACGTTCATGCGGAGGCCTCACCCATCATGCCGGACCTGCGCCCGAACCCGACGCTGTGCCTGGAATACCGTGCCGAACAACCCATTCACCACGCCTTCCTCGAGCAGGCCGGCCGCTGCCCGAATGCAACCGCCATCCTTGCCCGGCACACCCGCTGCAGCTATGCCCAACTGGCGCAGATCAGCCGGGGCATTGCCGCCCACCTGGTGGAAAACGCTTCCAGTGACGCCGATCGTGTGGTCATTGTCGCGAGCCGGGGCGCCGCACTGGTGTACGCCATGCTCGGCTGCCTGCGTGCCGGCCTGGCCTTTACCGTGGCCGACGCTGCGTACCCCCCCGCGCGCATCGGGCAGATCATCCGCACACTGAAGCCAGCCGTGGTCCTGCGCTGTGGCGAGGCATCTGTCGACGCCGACGCCCCCCTTGTCGTTACGGTGCCGGAAGCCGCCGCCGAGGCACTGCAAGCCTTTCCCTGCCAACCGGTCGAGCTGCCCAGCGTCAGCCCCGAGCAACCGGCGTACATCACCTTCACCTCGGGCAGCACCGGTGAACCCAAGGGTATCGTTACCCACCACGCGCCACTGGTGCATTTTATCGACTGGCATGTGCGCCAGCATGGCTTTACCCAGGCCGACACCTTCTCCCTGCTTTCCGGCCTGGGCCACGACCCGGTGTACCGCGACGTGTTCACACCACTGTCAATTGGTGCGACCCTCGCCTGCCCCGCCCAGCCGACCCTGACCGACCCGTCACGGCTGGCGGGCTGGATTCACCAGCATGGCGTGAGCGTGATCCACCTCACCCCGCCGCTAGGCAAGCTGATCGAGACCGGCGCACACATGAATGGCCAGGTACTCGATCAACTGCGCTACCTGTTCTGGGGCGGCGATGCGCTCGGCCCAGCGCTGTACCAGCAGATCCGCGCCATTGCGCCCAATGCTGTCAATGTGAACTTCTACGGCACCACCGAAACGCCACAAGCCATGGCCTTCCATACCCTCAACCCTGATTCGGACAGTTCCCGGGTGCCCTTGGGCAAAGGCATCGCCAATGCGCAGTTGTTGGTGGTCGACTCTACCAATCAGCTGGTCAGCGTGGGCGAAACCGGTGAAATCCTGATCCGCAGCCCCTATCTGTCGCAGGGTTACTGGGGCGACGCGGCGCTGACCGAGGCCAAGTACATCGTCAACCCGTTCACCGGCGCCGCAGGCGACCGCTGTTACCGCACCGGTGACCTGGGCACCTACCTGGCCGATGGCAGCGCCCGTTTTCTGGGGCGCGGGGACAGCCAGGTAAAAATCCGTGGCCATCGCATCGAGCTGGCGGAAATCGAGCACGCCATTACCCGTCACCCGCACATCGGCCAATGCGTGGTCGTGGCCAACCACGACAGCGCGTCGACCCGCCTGGTTGCCTATTGTGTCGCGCAAAAGCCCACCACCGCCGATGAACTGCGCCAGGCGCTCGCCGGCCAGCTACCGGATTACATGGTGCCGGCGCTGTGCGTGTTCGTGGACGCCCTGCCGCTCACCCCTAACGGCAAGGTGGACAAACGCGCCTTGCCTGCGCCATTTGACGACAGCGCCAGCCTTCCCTTGTCCCCCTTGGCCGAAAAACTGAGCACGGCCTGGGCGCGCATTCTGCAGGTGCCGCGCCTGGACGCCAGGTTGAGCTTTGTCGAACTGGGCGGCGACTCGCTGTCGTTCGTGCAGGCCTCACGGGCGCTGGAGGAGCTGATCGGCCACCTGCCGCAGCGTTGGGAAACGCTGCCGGTGTGCCAGCTGGCCGAGCTCAGCGAGCCACCCAAAGGCGCGTTACGGGTGATGGAAATGCCGGTGTTCGTGCGGATGCTCGCCATCATCCTGATCGTGGTCGGCCACCTGAGCGAGTTCGACCATTGGTTGATCGTCGGCGAAACGTCGGTGCTGTTCCTGGTCTCCGGCATCAGCCTGGCGCGGTTCCAGCTCAAAGCCATCGAAGAACGTGGCGATGCGCGCACGCTGCTCAGGTCGCTGGCGGCCATCGTGCTGCCCACGCTGTTGTACACCGCGCTGATCCAGCTGGTGTTCGACCGGTTGCACTGGCAATCGCTGCTGCTGGTGTCCAACTGGTTCCCGGCCAGCGAAGTCAGCCTGTTCAATTACTGGTACATCGAAGTGCTGGTACAGATGATCCTGATCATCGGTGTGGTGCTGTCGATCAGGCGCGTGCGCCACGCCGTCCTCGCCGACCCGTTCCGCTGCCTGATCATTACGGCCTGTGTGCTGGTGGCGCTCGATGTGCTGCTCAGCCAGTTCGTGTTCGACGCCAGTACGCTGCTCAACCGGGTACCGCAGCACTTCCTGGCGGTCATGGTGCTGGGTATGGCCGTGCACCATGCCGACACCACCGCGCGCAAGTGGGTGGCCAGCGCGGTAGCCGTGCTGGTGGTTGGCGAGCTGGACCTGATGGCGGTTGCCGGCGTTGGCTGGGAGGCTTTCTCGCGTTATATCGATATCGCCCTGCCGGCGATGCTGGCCCTTATCTGGTTCCGCTCGGTGCCAGTGCCCGCCCTGGTAGCACGGGGAGGTGCGGTCATCGCATCGTCAACCTTGTTCATCTACCTGACGCATTTCCAGTTCCAGTCGCTGGCGGACCATACTTTCAGGCACCCGCTGTTCGAGGTAGCCCTGGCACTTGCCGGAGGGGTACTGGTGGGTTACTGCTGGAACACCCTGTTGCGTCTGCTGTTTACGCGATGGAACAAGCAAAACCGGGCGCGTGGAGCCGATGCGGCCGAGCGCGCTACCTCTGCTTGAGCTGACTTGCCGGCAATGGAGCTGTGATTGCAAACCCTGAAACACTCTGCCTAAAATGCGAACCATTAACATTTGCAAACATTTTCAGGCGGCATGGATGAGCATCCCGGATATAGCTTTTACTTCTCAAGTCAGCCAGCTATACCGCGCCCAGAGCAAATGGTTGCATAACTGGCTGAAACCGCGGGTGAACTGCAGCCACCTGGCAGCAGACCTTGTCCAGGATGTGTTCGTGCGTGTCATGTCTGCAGCCGACGCCGCCGCCAAGCTGGACGCCGTGCGCGAACCCAAAGGCTACCTGGCAACCATCGCTCGCCGCCTGATGATCGATCACCTGCGCCGGCTGCACCTGGAAAGGGCCTGGCTACAGGTGCTCGCCGAGCAACCCGAAGCACTGGATATCTCACCTGAGCAACGCGTGGCGTTGCTGCAAACCTTGTTCGAGCTCGACGCCATGCTGGCCTCGCTCGGGCCCAAGGTACGTGAAGCTTTCCTGCTTTCGCAGATCGATGGCATGCCCTACAAACACATCGCCACCCAGCTGGGTATTTCCGAAGTCAGTGTGCGCCGCTACATTGCCAAGGCGGCCGAGCACTGCATGATCTACAGCCTTGGGCATGGCCACTGAGCATGAACCTGAATGCCGAGCAACTGGCTTCGTTGCGCCAGGCCGCGCACTGGTTCAGCCAGCTCAACAGCGGTGAGGTGCAGGCCAGTGATTACTCGGCCTGGCAGCTGTGGCTGAATGCGACGCCCGTCAATGCCTGGGCCTGGCAGCAGGCAGAGCGCCTGCAAACGCGCATGGCAGCCAGCGAAAACCCGGCGTCTGCACGCGTACTGGCGCTGGCAGCCCACGGCCGCAACGCTAGCCGTCGGCGGGTGGTCAAGGCTGGCTTGATACTGCTGGGCGGCGGCGCGCTGGGCCTGGGGGGATACCGGGAGGTCAAGCAGTCTCCACTGCTGGCAGACGTGCGCACCGGCGTGGGCGAACAGCGTTCGCTGATGCTGAGCAATGGCACTGCGTTGATGCTCAATACCGCCTCTGCAGTCGATGTGGGTGACGCCCTCGGCCCTGCACGCTTGCTGCTGCGCCAAGGTGAAGTCATGGTCACGGTGCCAACTCGCCAGCATTGCACGGTCAGCACCCGAAACGGCACGGTCGAGGCAGGCGAAAGCCGCTTCGCCCTGCGTTTGTTCGATGACGGCAGCAGCCTGGAGGTATTTGCCCGGCAGGCGCGTGTAACCCTGAGCTCGGGCCAGACCCTGCTGGTAAACAGCGGCGAGCTCTGTCGGTTCAACGACCAGGGCTTCGCCGCGCTGGAAACCGTCCCCTTGGCCGCAGATGCGTGGGGCCGGGGGCTGCTGATCGCCAATGACCAGCGCCTCGACGCGTTCATCAGCAACCTTTCACGCTACCGCCCGGGCTGGCTGCGCTGCACGCCAGCCGTGGCAGGCCTGCGCATCAGCGGCACCTACCGGCTCGACGATACCGACCAGATCCTGCGCGCGCTGACCACGTCACTGCCGGTGCAGGTCCAGGTGCGTACGCGGTTCTGGGTCACCATCACGGCGGCGTAAAAAAATGCTGGGCGCCTGATCACTTTGCCAGGGGTTATCCGACTCATAGGTATCCCGACTTTTACCTATCAGAGAAACGCGACGATGACCTGCCGCTTCAACACCAGGCCTTTCACTGCGCCAGGCCTGCGCACCTGCCTGTTACTGACTGCACTGCTAGCGGGGCCTGGCGCTGCCAGCGCCGCGCAAGCCCATGACTACCACCTGCCGCAGGGCGATCTTGGCGAAACGCTGACCCAGTTCGCTGCCGAGTCTGGCATCGTGCTGTC
This sequence comes from Pseudomonas sp. BP01, assembly GCF_022760795.1. Lineage (NCBI taxonomy): Bacteria > Pseudomonadati > Pseudomonadota > Gammaproteobacteria > Pseudomonadales > Pseudomonadaceae > Pseudomonas > Pseudomonas sp. BP01. The sequence goes on along the minus strand of NZ_JAFBKA010000046.1, from coordinate 21,701 downwards.
GTTCGACACCCACTGGACGCGCGGTAAACGTTCGCCTGCTCTTGAGGGGCGCTATGACGTCGACCAAGCCTTGCAGATTCTGCTCAGTGGCACCGGGTTGCAGGCTACCCGGGAAAGCGACGGGCGCTATTCGCTGCTGTCAAGCACCCAACAGGGCGATGCCTTGGAGTTAGCCCCCAGCCGCGTCGATGCCCTGGGGCTGGGTAACGTCACCGAGGGTACCGGCGCCTACACCACCGGCGGTTCTACCAGCGCAACCAAGCTGCCGCTGACCCTGCGCGAAACGCCGCAGTCGGTCAGCGTTATCACCCGCCAGGTGATCGACGACCATGGCTCGCAAGACATCGGCGACGTGCTGCGCAACACGCCCGGGGTTTCGGTTCAGGCTTACGACAGCGAACGCATGGAGTACTCCGCCCGCGGGTTTGCCATTACCAACTACCAGTACGATGGCATCAACACCATCTACGACGGCGTCTACGATGAGGGCGTGACCCACGTCGACATGGCCGCCTATGACCGCATCGAAGTCATCAAGGGTGCGACCGGCCTGATGACCGGCTCTGGCGACCCCTCGGCGACGGTCAACCTGGTGCGCAAGAAGCCCACTCAAGACTTCAAGGCGTCGATCACCGCCAGCGCAGGGTCCTGGGACAACTACCGTACCGAAGGTGATATTTCGGGTTCGCTCAACGACAGCGGTAGCGTGCGTGGCCGCCTGGTGGGTGCCTACCAGGACCGCAAGTCGTACCTGGACCACTACAAGCAGAAAAAGGATGTCTACTACGGCATTCTTGAAGCCGACCTGACGCCAGACACCCTGCTCACCTTCGGCATCGACAACCAGGCCACCACCCCGCGCGGGTCGTCCTGGACAGGTAACCCGACTTACTTTTCCGACGGCAGCCGCACCGATTTCTCGCGTTCGCACAACCCGGCGGCAGACTGGAGCCGCCGCGACTTCCAGTCCACCACCTACTTCACCTCACTGGAGCAGGCCCTGGCCAACGACTGGAAGGTCAAGCTCAGCCTCAGCCACATGATCAGCGATCATGACACGCGCCTGGCGTCCGCCAGCGGCGGCAACCCGGATCCGGCGACCGGCGAGGGCATGTTCCTGTACTGGGGGCGCTGGGAAGGTCACCGCGTGCAGAACACCGCAGACGTGAATGTCTCCGGCCCGTTCACCCTGTTCGGCCGCGAGAACGACCTGGTGGCAGGCTTCATGACCTCTCATTCGAAGCAGACCGGCGATACCTACGACGGCAGCGCGTTCGCCATGGTGCCCGGCTCCATCTTCGACTGGAATGGCAAACTGCCGGAACAGAACTTCCCGAAAAACGGCGACTACACCACCACGCAAAGCCAGAACGGCGCCTACGTGGCCACCCGCCTGAGGCCGACCGACAAGCTTTCGCTCATCCTCGGCACCCGGGTCAGCACCTTCAAGTACAACGATGATCAGGACTATTACCCAACGTCTTCATTGAGCGACACCCACGCAAGCTACAAGGAACACGGTGTGGTCACCCCTTATGCGGGCGTGGTCTATGACCTGGACGACACCTACTCGGTGTATGCCAGCTACACGTCGATCTATCAGCCGCAGGTTTACAAGGACATCAACGGCGCCACCCTCGCCCCCGTCGAAGGTGACGGCTATGAAGCCGGGCTGAAGGCTGCCTGGTTCGACGGCAGGCTGAACGGCACCCTGGCGTTCTTCCGCATCGAGCAAGACAACGTCGCCTCCAACATCGGCACCAACCCGGTGACCAACGAAGGTATCTACAAGGCCATCGACGGCGCCACCACCAAGGGCGTCGAACTGGAGCTGGCCGGCGAACTGGCCCCCGGCTGGAACGTCACCGCCGGCTACACCTACGCCCGTACCCGCGACGCCGACGACCAACGGATTTTCGGCTTCCCTCTGGCAACCACCAAGCCTGAGCACGTAATGCGGCTGTTCAACACCTACCGCCTGCCTGGCGCATTCGACCAGGTGACCGTGGGCGGTGGGCTGCGCTGGCAGAGCGGCTTCTACGGCAACATCTACAGCCCGATCGCCAACGACTATACCCGCATCAAGCAAGGCGGCTACACCCTGGTGGACCTGATGGCCCGCTATCAGTACAGCGAGCACCTGAGCTTCACGGTCAATGCCAACAACGTGTTCGACAAGGTCTACCTGACCGGGCTGGGCAACTTCGATACCACGTACTACGGCGAACCACGCAACCTGATGGTCACGACCCGCTGGGACTTCTAGGGCTACTGCCTTGTGCTGCCCGTCCTGGCCTCATCGCCGGCAAGCCAGCTCCTACAAGAACCGCGCAGTACCTGAGACCTGCGCTGGACCTGTGGGAGCTGGCTTGCCGGCGATGGGCCGCAAAGCGGCCCTGATTGCTCAACCGACCGGTATCAGAGCTACCCCGCCTGCACGATGATCTGGCTTTGCAGGTCGCGGATCATCGCCTCCAGCACCGGTTTCATCTCCATGAAGTCGTCAGGCGAGCAGACTACATCCGGGTGGCTGAACTTGAAACGCCGCACCACCACCACCGCGTTGCCCTCCTGGGAGTAGCGCGCACTGTAGTCGACATCGCCATCATGCAACTGCACAGGCTTGGGGATCGCCAACACATTGACCTGGGCCGGGAACTCGAAACGCGACGTTTCCACCGTGTCGTTGGAAATGCACACGAAGCGCTGGCTGCGTTGCTTTTCCAGCGTGAAGCTGTACACATTCTGCGAGATACCGCCGGCCAGGCTGGTCAGGGTCGGTACGCCAACAGGCCCTGGCAAATTGACCAGGTTTTCCGTGCGCCCGTCCACGGTGCTGACAAAATCACCGCTTGCAGCGGGCGGCGCGACCGTGAACGAACCCGTGCCACGCTGCCCGTAAGCGGTCAGCACTTTTTCCACCAGCATTTCGCGGTCCGCCGGCTTCATCAGTTTCACGCCAAAGCGGCTCACCTCGCTGGCCCAACCCTTCACCGTCGAAACATTGGTGAATTCGGCGCCGCCATCGCCCTTGACCTTGAACAGCAAGTCACTGGAAACCTGGTTCAGTTGCATGGCCGGGGTTTTGCCAAACTCGCCAGTGGCAGTCAGCAGCACTCGCTTGCTCAGCACGGTCAAGGGCAGGTAACCGGCAGCAATCGAAGGGTCGGTCGAGTCCAGGTACAAGTCCAGGCCTGGCACATAGGTGATCACATGGTTCAGCACACCCAAGGTCGGCACTTTGGGGAACACGTAGGCAGTGCCCTGGTTCACCAGCGCCGGGGTGCTCTTGATGCCTGCCGCGCTCAGCAGCGCTTCCAGCAGCGCAACATGGTCCTTGCAGTCCCCGTAGCGGTTGTCCAGTACGGTTTGCGCGGCATGCGGTACCACCCCGCCAGCGCCGACGTACACCGCCACATAGCGGATGTTCTCGCGTACCCAGTCACTGAGGGTCAGGGCTTTTTCCCGCGCGGTGGGCAAGCCGGCCGTCAGGCGCTTCGCCAGTTCACTGATCTGCGGGGTCACCTCGACCGCGGCCCTGGCCTGGTAGGCTTGGGCGAAGTCCTTGAAGCCGGAGAACGTCGAAACCGCCAGGTAGTGGCCGTAGTCCAGGTACGACACTGCACCTGTCTCGATCCGCGCCCGCGCCGCCGGTACATAGTCCCAGCGATACACCGTGCGCCCTTGCATGCTGGCGGGTGACGACGCCTTGAAGCCGCGGGCATCGGCCTGCAGCGGCATGTCCTGGGGCAGGTCATAAGTCAGCGAAAACTGCCCCACCGGGTAGAATTGCGGCACGGTGATGTCTTCGAACTGCCCAGGGAAAAGCGGTGTAGCGCGGTGACGTTGATAACGCAGCACCAACCGGTCACCCACCGCAACCTCGGGGAAGATGACCACTTTGTTGACCGAGTCCTGGAACATCGGCGCCTGCGCCGAGGCCTGCTCCTGCTGCTCCTTGATATGCGCGGCATCCACCTGCACTTTTCGGCCGTCGGGCTTTTGCGTGTAGGCCTCGACCACCTCCAGCGTCTCCAGCGAACGGTTGTAGCTTACCGGGCGCTGGGCGTTGGTCTTGATGGCGCGTTCTTCGTTGATCAGCATGACGCTGTCGACATCCAGACGGAAGCTGCCGTCCTTCTGCACCACGAACGTCTGCGCGATCTTTTCCAGGGTGACGGAACGGTCGATACCGTCGGTAAAGGCGTGGGCAAAACCCGCCCATAGCATTGTGACAGGCAGCAGAACAGCTGCCAGGTATGGCTTTTTAAGCATGGAGATCCTTCTCGATCAGCGGACTACAATCGACAATGATACGCATTGGCACTGCATGATAGCAAAGTGACAATATTGTTTAGGGTTGTCCCGCCAGTTCGGCCAGCACTTCAGCCGAGGTCGTGACCTGGCGGAAGTGATGCTGCCACAGCTCGATCCCCAGCTTGGCCGACCGGTCCAGCGAAGACCCGACCGTCATGTCCGTCACCAGGGTGGGCGTCAGCCCCGCATCGAACAAAGCAAAGCCAGCGGCCAGCACACAGGTTTCGGTCTGCAGTCCACACACCAGCACTCGCTCCACGCCCAGTTGCCTGATGTACTCGATGGCTTCGGCGCTCTGCCCGTAGCCATGCTTGATGAACACCTGGTCGGCTTCGACCAGGCTTTCGTCCTCGGCCGCCGGGTGCCAGCCGAGCTGCCGCTCGAACGGCGTGACCTGTTCGTCGTGCAACTCGACCGAGGCAATGGTAGGAATGTTCGCTGACAACCGCCGCAAGCCATCGACCAGCCACTCGGGCGGGCTGAAGGTGGACTGGACATCGACGATGAGCAAAACCTGGCGCATAGCGTTCTCCCGCCATTGGCAAAATGGCGCGGAGTATACCGCGTGACGCGGGGGCTTGATCACCAGTCGTAGGTCATCTCTACCGACGCAACCCGCTCCTGTCCGTAATAGCAGCCAAACGCGTAGTTGCAGTCCGATACGTACTCGCGATCGAAGATGTTCTGCACGTTTACGCTGGCCTGCAGGCCGCGCAGGCTTGGGTCGAGCTTGGCCAGGTCGTAGCTGACGGTGGCGTCATACACGGCATAGGCCGGTACTTCGAAGGTATTGGCCGAGTTACCCTGTTTGCGGCCGGTATAACGTGCCCCGGCGCCGAAGGTCAGGCCATTGAGGGTGGCCTGGGTGAAGTGGTAATCCACCCACAGTGTGGCAGAAACCGGGGCCTGCGCCTCGTTGCGGTTGCCCTTGTCGCCATAGGTGCTTTTGGTATAGAACGAGTCGATGTAGGTGGCAGCGGCCAGTACATCGACATTCTCGATGCTGGATTTGAGCTCCAGCTCCACACCACGCGAGCGCACCTCGCCATTTTGCGTCTGGTACTGCGGGTACTCGGTATCGCCGGTCAGCATGTTCTTCTGCTTCACCTGGAACACCGAAGCCGTGAACAAGGTGCCGTCGACTGGCTGGTACTTCAGCCCTACTTCGTATTGCTCACCTTCACTTGGCTCGAACGCCTTGCCGCCGCGCTCGGGTGCTGCCGTGCCCACGGTTGGCAAGAACGACTGGGAATAGCTGACATACGGCGCCAGGCCAAACTCGGTGATATAGGTCAGGCCGATGCGCCCGGTGAACTTGGTGTCGCGCTGGGAGGCAATGCTGTGCGCCAGCAGATCCTTGTTGTCGACTTCCGCCCAGTCCTGGCGCCCGCCTACGGTCAGGATCCAGTTGTCCAGCTTGATCTGGTCCTGCACGTACACCCCGGTCTGGCGCAGCGTGTTGTCCCAACGGGTATCCAGCACCGGCGTCACGTTGCTGGTGGGGTAGTTGTTCTTGCCGTACAGGTCGACAGGCAACACGTTGTAGGCGTTGTAACCATCGTACTTGCGCGAGAAGTGACGGTAGTCCGCGCCGGCCAGCAAGGTGTGCCGCAGTGCGCCCGTGTCGAAGGTGTACTCCAGGTTGTTATCGATGGTGTAGGCGATGTTGTGCTGGCGCCAGTCAAGCTTGACCCGGTTGGCGCGGGTGTAGTCCACCACATCGCCTTGCGTCACGAAGCTGCGCAGGTAGAAGCCTTTGTAGCGGTCGCGTACATCGGTGTAGCGCGCGGTAGAGCGAAACGCCAGTTCGTCACTGAAACGGTGGCTGAAGTCATAGCCAAAGATGTACTGGTTGCGCTTGTAATCGTTGTACCGCGAGTCCCCCGAGAAGAAGTCGCGGTCGATATGCTGGCCTGTCGGGCCACGCTTGAGCGAGCCGATCATCGGCAACGTCTGATAATCGGGCAGGCCATCATCGCGCTGGACTTGGGCGAGCAGCGTCAGGGACGTGTCTTCGTTTGGCGCCCAGGTCAGGCTAGGCGCCAGCAACAAGCGCTCGCTGTGGGTGTGAGCGACCATTTCGTTGCCTTTGTCGGCAACGCCGACCAGGCGATAGGTAAAGGCCTTCTGCTCATCCAGCGGGCCGCTGGTATCGAAGGCACCGTTGACCCGGTTGTAGCTGCCGGCGCCAAGCTTCACCTGGCTGCGCTGCTCGCGGGTGGGGCGCTTGGAGACCATGTTGATCAGCCCGCCCGGCTGGTTTTGCCCGTACAACACCGAAGATGGGCCTTTGAGCACTTCGATACGCTCCAGCGTGTAGGGGTCGATCTGAGGTGCGCCCCCAAGGCTACCGGCATACGGCAGGTACGCGCCGTCCAGGTACAGCGGGGTCGGGGCAAACCCGCGGCTGGTGATTTCGTCGGCAATGCTGTTGCGATCGGTAAAGCCGCCGGTAGCCAGGCCTGGGGTGTAGCGCAGCGCCTGGGTCAGGTTGCGCGCGCCCTGGGCTTGCACCTGGTCGGCGGTGACCACGTTGATGGCCTGGGGGATCTCCAGGATGGGCGTGTCAGTCTTGGTCCCAGTGGCACTGCGGCTGGCAACGTAGCCATTCACCGGCCCATAGGCAGACTCCGCAGCCGCACCGGTTACGCTGGTAGTATCAAGCTGCAAGGTCGAATCGTCACCGACCATGGGCAGCAGCGAGTAGCTGCCATTGGCCTGCTTCAACACCTGCAACCGGTTACCCGCCAGCAACTGGCGCAGCCCGGCATCGGGGCTGTAGCGGCCATGCAGACCCGGCGACTTCAGCGCCTGCACCGATGACGGCTCGAATGACACCGTCACCCCGGCTGCCGAAGCAAATTGCGTGAGCGCTGTGGCCAGCGGGCCCGCGGCAATATCAAACGAAGCTTCAGCGTGGCTTTGGGCGATGGCAGGGCTGGCGACCATTACCGTTGCCAGTGGGGCCGCCAGCGCCACGCTGAACAATGCGCGATTCACGGCGCGCGCCAGTTTGGTCCTGGTCGAGTTGATCAATAGGATGCGGTTGCAATCGTTGACAGCGAGCATGCGGTTTCCTTTCGCCCTGCGGCAGTTTTTTCATTGCGCTTGGTGCGCGTCTACCTACAAGTCGAACGAGAACGACAATCGATAACCCCCCAGGCAAAAAAAATCGCAGCCTTCTGGCATTTTGGGGCTGCGCAGCAGACCTAATGCTCCACTGCCGGCATCAGGCTTCAAGCAGCCTCGACGCGCGTCCAGTACCGGCTGAAGCGACGAATGCGCACAGGCAGCGTGGTGGTCAGGTTTTCCAGGACAATATCAATGTCGCCCAGGTGAAACGCCCCGGACAGTCGCAACCCGCCCACGGTCTCATCACAGCCCAGGTACCCGGGCCGATACCGCTGCAGTTCACTCACGACATCGGCGAGGCGCCAGTCATGCACAATCAGCATCTCGCGGGACCAGGCGTCTGCCATCGCCGCTAGCGGTGTTACGCTGCCCATCTTTTCGGTGCCGAATTCCAACTGTTGCCCGGCCTCTACCCGCACAGCCGACATGGTCTGTGCACTGCCCACTTGCACCGCATGCTGCAGCACGCACACCCGCGTAACGTCGGCGTCGCAGCGCACGATAAAACGCGTACCCAGTGCGCGGACGCTACCCTGCCCGGTATGCACGATGAACGGCCGAGACAATACATCCGATGCGGTCTGCACCAGAATCTCCCCTTTCAGCAACTCAAGTGCGCGCCACTGGCCGTCGTAGCGAATATCAACAGCAGTGTCGGTGTTCAATTGCAACTGGCTGCCATCGTCCAGCCGCAACGAACGCTGCTCGCCAACGCCTGTGCGCACGTCGGCCATCAACCGCGCAACGCCGCCATCATGCAACACCACACCCCCTGTCACGCCCGTGACCAACAACAGCGACAACACCTTGAGCACCTCACGTCGCTTGGCCCTGGCACTGCTTAACGTCGGCCGGGCAATACCGGGTGTGACCTGCGCCAGCTTGCCCTGCAAGCGTGCCAGGCACTCCCAGGCCTGCAGGTGTCGCGGGTCGCTCAGCAACCACCGCTGATGCGCCGCTCGCGTGGTGTCATCCGCCTCGCAGCGCAGTTCGACATACCAGCGTGCGGCAGCCTCTAGTGTGTTGCGGTCCAATGGTTCAGCACCCGCCATGGCTCAGGCCTCGGCCAGCATCAGGCAGTGGGTCAGTGCCCGCACGGCGTGTTTTTTGACGGTGGTGAGCGAAACATCCAGGCGCTGCGCGATTTCCACATAGCTCAGGCCATCGAGCTGGGCCATGAGGAAGATCTCGCGGGTACGCGTGCCCAGGCCATCGAGCAGTCGATCGATTTCCAGCAGGGTCTCGATGATCACCAGGCGAGCCTCGGGCGAAACCTCTACATGCTCGGGCCGTGCCGCGAGGGTTTCCAGGTAGGCCTGCTCCACGGCACGCCGCCGGAACATGTCGATCATCAGGCTACGGGCGACACTGCTCAGGTACGCCCGTGGCTGTTGCAGCTCCGCCGCCTTGCGCAGGGTCAGCACCCGCATGAACGTGTCCTGGGCCAGGTCGGCGGCATGCTCCATACACCCAAGCTTGCTGCGCAGCCATCCGCACAGCCAGGAATGATGGTCCTCGTAAAGCGTGTGCACGGCTTTTTGCAACGAAGGGTCAGCACAGGACATGGTAGAACCGATGAGAGCGTCTTTAGTAATGACTCTCATTTAACCCGAGTCTGACCGGGTTTCGCAATTGCTTTGCGCAGCTGACTGGAAACACAGCTTGTGAAACAGTGAACCAGGGTTCGAAGGAGCCTAGGCCACAATGCTTCTGTTCAACCCCAAGGCCCACGCAGCGGCCATCTTCTCCCCTACAGGCTCGAAGGCCGGATGGCTGTTGCGATAATCTGAAAGCTCCGCCATCGCACGATTCATGCCGACTTCCACTCGGTTGAGCAACTCCTCGCAACGCGCTTGCGTCAGGTTGCACGCGGTGCGCCCAAACTGCACCAGCATCTTGCGCTTGGGCCACGCTTTCGAGCCGCCCAGCAACAGCCCCATGATGTCGTGGCTGCTGTACACCGTCGTGGTCACCAAGTCATACGCCGGCGCCAGCCAGATGTCGGCGTCCTCGGCACAGTTCTCGTAGAGCAGGCCGAAGTTCTTCAAATGAGCATCGCCGTTCTGGATACCGGCGCACAACGCAACCATGGTGAAAAAGTCTTCCAGCGCACGAGGTACCCGACCAGGCGTGACATACAGCTTGATCAACTGCGCGCAGCCTTGGTAGCTGCCATCGTACTTCTTGCGCGTGCCCCACCCCGAGAGCACGCACATGTCCTCAAAGCCCAGGTACGCGTTGGCGCCGACATCGAAGCGTCGAACAACCAGAAACCTGCCCTGCTGACTAAGCTGGAATTCAGGCACCTCAAGCCCGCAATGCAATGCCGCCCGCATGCAGAAATACTCGTTGGCCGCCAACTGAGGGAAATCTGATTCGTTGAATGCCTTGACCAGGTGTGTGGCCCCGCGGTGGGTGACCCGATCAACATCGGGGGCGCTAGCATCGATATCCCGCACCAGCACCTTGGGCTGAACACCTGATACGCCTGAGTAGGCCGCGTAGGTCCTCAAAAGCTCGGCAAACAGGTCGTTTGCACCGTCGTGAACCAGCAAGCTGGCCAGGTTCATGCCTGGAAAGGGGTCGTCACCCAGATGCTGGGCGATGCTGATCCGACCCAGTTGGTGGGGGCCGACGATGCCAAGCAAGGCAAAATCGTCAAAACCGCGCACCGACTTGCTGAACCGCCGCATCAGCTCTTCCTTGAGGTGTCCTTCCGGAAGGTTCATCTCGAACAAGGGGTGAATTCCATACTCCCACTTGTAACTCTCCAGGCGCGTTGGCATGGTCAGAGAGACGGCCTGCGCTTCGCCAGCCGATGGGTTGTAAGTGAAGACCGTGTCACGCGGATTTTCGTTACTGCGCCCCAGGGTGCCGACAGTGGCGTCGCCCGCGCCGACGTACAAGCGATCACTCGAACTGATCATGGATACCCCCGGCCTTCAGCTCATCGAGTGTTCGACGCCGGCGCTTGGGCATGGCCGTCAGTTCGTATCCCAAACCCTCCAGGATTGCTGCAACCTTGCGAATGCCGACTTCGGGGATCGAGTTGTTCTCGATCCCAGAGATGGTCGCACGGCTCATGCCGTGACGCTGCGCGAGCTGGGCCTGGGAAAGCCCGGCATCTTTACGCAGCTTCTTGATCAGTTTGCCTAAACCATCCATAAATTTTGCACCGTATACAATGCATAATTTAGAAATCCACATAAATGCATCGTATTTGATTCAAATTAATCTGTACAGGCGTTTCTTGACGGCCATGAGAACCAAGGTTTTCGGCAAGCCTTGAGCCGACTGCACACCATCTGCAAACCGGCTCACTGCCACGCAGCCAGGGTTTCTCCCTGGCGGAAGAACGTCCTCAAGTGCCCGACAAAGCACGACACCTTGGCCGACAGGTTCAGGCGCTCCAGGTACACCGCATAGATGTCCGCAGGCGGGGTGTGGTAATCACCCAGCACTTCCACCAGCCGCCCACTGCGCAGGTGGTCAGCCAGGTTCCACTCGGCGCGCATCAGGATGCCTTGCCCATCGAGGGCCCAGTTCAGGGCGACCTCGCCATCGTTTGTGCTCAGGCTACCGCGCACTTTCACCGACTCGCTCTGCTTGCCGCGGCTGAGCCGCCAGATGCCGAACGCAGCATCGTTCTGGCGCAACACGATGCAGTTGTGGCTGGCCAGGTCTTTTGGCGCTTCTGGGGTGCCGTGGGCCGCCAGGTAAGCGGGCGCCGCGCACAACCGGCGGCGGTTGGCCGCGATCTTGCGGGCAATCAGGCGCGAGTCAGGCAGCTCACCAAAGCGGATAGCCACATCGATGGCATCGTTCGGCAGGGCGATGGGGCGGTCGGTCAGGTGCAACTGCACCTCTACTTCTGGGTAGCGGTTGGCAAACGACGACACGGCCGGCCCCACATGCGTACGACCAAAACCCAACGGTGCATTGACCCGTAGCAGGCCCTTGGGCTCGGCACGGCTGCTGGAAACCTGCCGCTCCATTTCCTCGATCTCACCCAGTATCCGCCGGGCATTCACCAGGTAGGTCTCGCCCTCGGCGGTAAGGCTGATGCTGCGTGTGGTGCGGTTAAGCAGCCGCACGCCCAGGCGTTGCTCCAGCTGCGCCAGGCGCTTGGAGACTGCGGGCGGCGTCAGGTTCAGTTCGCGCGCGGTGCCCGCCAGGCTGCCCACCCTGATCAGCTGGGTGAAAAACGCCAGCTCCGATACCGGATTCATAATTAACCTGAAGGAAACAATGAGTTGAATTTCATTGTATTACAGCACTTTTAAAAAACCATTACCTTTTGCCCTGCGTGATTAACCACAAAGAAGCTGGGCTTTTCGGCCGCCAAGGCCAGGTGTGACCTGCACCCCACGATCAGCCCGGCCGCCAGATAAATCCGACTCACAACAATAATTCGGAGACGGCAATGGCCAAGCGATTGTTCGGCAAGCTTTACGTACAGGTATTGATCGGCGTAACCCTCGGGGTGCTGATCGGGGTGTTCTGGCCACAGGTGGGCGCAGACTTGAAGCCTATCGGCGACGCCTTCATCAAACTGATCAAGATGGTCTTCGCCCCCATCATCTTCGCCACCGTGGTGCTGGGCATCGCCAAGATGGAAAACATGAAGGAACTCGGCCGCGTGGGTGTGCGGGCGCTGATCTACTTCGAAGTGCTGTCCACCTTCGCCCTGGTACTGGGGTTGGTGGTGGTCAACCTCGTACAGCCCGGCCAGGGCATGAACGTCGACCCTGCCACCCTCGACGCCAAGAGCATCTCGACCTACACCGCTGCCGCTGCCGGCAACAGCGGCGGCTTCATCGACTTCATGCTGCATGTGATACCCGGCAGCGTGACCGACGCCTTCGCCAAGAACGAGATCCTGCCGATCCTGCTGTTCAGCACCCTGTTCGGCATCGCCCTCTCGCACCTTGGCCCTCGCGGCAAGCCCATGGTGGATGTGCTGGAGGCCTTCTCCCACGGCATGTTCTTCATCGTCGGCATGATCATGCGCGTGGCCCCGCTGGCCGCTTGCGGCGCCATGGCCTTCACCGTCGGCAAGTACGGCTTGGGCTCCATCGTGTCGCTGGGCAAGCTGATGGCAACCATGTACCTGACCTGCTTCCTGTTCGTGGTGATCGTGCTGGGCACCATTGCCCGGTTGTCCGGCTTCAACCTGTGGAAGTTCCTCAAGTACCTGAAGGAAGAGCTGTTCACGGTATTGGGCACCAGCTCGTCCGAGTCGGTGGTGCCGCAGTTGATGAACAAGCTGGAAAAGGTAGGCGTGTCAAAACCGGTGGTGGGCCTGGTGATCCCCTCGGGCCTTACCTTCAACCCGGATGGCCAGTGCATCTACTACACCATGGCCGCCATCTTCATCGCCCAGGCCACCAACACGCCGTTGACCCTGATGGACCAACTGCTCGTGCTTGGCGTGCTGCTGCTCACCTCCAAGGGCTCTGCTGGGGTGACCGGTTCGGGCTTCATCACCCTGGCCGCAACCCTGGCGACCATGGACAACATTCCGGTGGCCGGCATGGTGCTGCTGCTGGGCGTGGACCGCTTCATGTCCGAAGCCCGCGCCATCACCAACACCATTGGCAATGCCGTCGGCACCGTGGCTATCGCCAACTGGGTCGGTGCACTGGACAAGCAACGCATGGCCCAGGCCCTGGACGGCCAGCTACCGGCAGAACCAGAACCCGCTGAGACCCGCCCTGCCCTTGCACAACTGGAGGCCGGCACACCCACACCCTGACCTTTCGATAACAGCAAAAAGAACCCGCCTTGTGATGCAGTGAGGAAATAATCATGGACAAAGAAACCGCCGTGTCATCGCTTACCGACGTGATGGCCAAGTTCACCGCCTATATCGGCAAACGCCTGCCCAAAGACGTGAAGGAAAAGACCGCCAAGTTACGCGCCGCCGAAACCAACCCACTGGCCATCGCCGTGTACGACTCGATGGCCGACAACCAGGAGTACGCCGACAAGCTCAACCGGCCCAGCTGCCAGGATACCGGCGTGATCCAGTACTTCGTCTCGGCCGGGGCGCGCTTCCCGCTGCTGGGTGAGATGGAAAGCATCCTCGAGAACGCCACCAAGGAAGCCACCATCCAGGGGCCGTTGCGCCACAACGCGGTGGAAACCTTTATCGAGAAGAACACCGGCACCAACACCGGCTCGAAAATCCCGTGGCTGGACTGGGAAATCATCCCCGATGCCGACTACGCCATCGTCGATGTGTACATGGCCGGTGGCGGCTGCACCTTGCCAGGTTCGGCCAAGGTGCTGATGCCGGGGCAAGGCTATGAAGGGGTGACCGAGTTCGTGTTCGATGTCATCACCTCTCGCGGTGTCAACGCCTGCCCGCCGCTGCTGGTGGGGGTCGGGGTTTCGACCTCGGTGGAAACTGCGGCACGCCTGTCGAAGAAGGCCATCCTGCGCGAGGTGGACTCCAGCCACCCCAACGAAAGCGCGGCAATGATGGAAAAGCTGCTGGAGGACGGCCTGAACGAAATCGGCATCGGCCCCCAGGGGCTCACCGGCAATAGCAGCGTAATGGGCGTGAACATCGAGTCCTCGGCCCGCCACCCTTCCACCATCGGCGTGGCAGTGTCCACCGGATGCTGGGCGCACCGTCGCGGCAAGATCCGCATCAACGCCGACCTGTCCTACGACATCCTCTCGCACGAAGGGGTAGTACTGTGAAAAAGATCCTGAGCACACCGATCAGCGACGAAGACCTGGCCAACCTCAACGTCGGTGATGTCGTCTACCTCACCGGCCAACTGGTGACCTGCCGTGACGTGGCACACCGGCGCCTCATCGAGCTGGGCCGCGAACTGCCGGTTGACCTGCGTGGCGGTGCGATTTTCCACGCAGGCCCCATCGTCAGGAAGAAAGACGATGGCAGCTTCGAGATGGTTTCCATTGGCCCGACCACCAGCATGCGCATGGAAAAGTTCGAGAAGCAGTTCATCGAGCAGACCGGTGTGAAGCTGATTGTCGGCAAAGGTGGCATGGGGCCTGAAACCACCACCGGCTGCCTGGAAAACAAGGCGGTGCATGCGGTGTTCCCGGGCGGTTGTGCAGTGCTGGCTGCAACCCAGGTGGAAGAGATCGAGCGTGCGGAGTGGCAGGACCTGGGCATGCCGGAGACGCTGTGGGTGAACCGTGTTCGCGAGTTCGGGCCGCTGATCATCTCCATCGATACCAAGGGCAACAACCTGTTCGAGCAGAACAAGGCCCGCTTCAACGAGCGTAAAGGGGCAGTGATCGAGAAAATCAACAGCCAGGTGCGCTTCATCAAATAATCAAGCCACTTTGGGGCCGCTGTGCGGCCCATCGCCGGCAAGCCAGCTCCCACCCCGATCGCATGAGCCTCAGGGCATACGCAGTCCCTGTGGGAGCCTGGCTTGCCGGCGATGGGCTGCGAAGCAGCCCCAAGACAACCAAATCAAGCCTTCGACAGTTCGCCAATTTTCTCCAGCCGCGCCCGCACGATGTTGCGGCTGATGTTCAGCAACCGCCCTGTCTGCAACTGGTTGCCGTGGCAGTACCGATACGCCGCCCTGAACACCGTCTCCTCGATGTGCTCATACAAATTCGGCACGTTCTGCTCGAACAACGCCAGCAACGCGCTTTCCAGGTCAGGCGGTGCTGCGCTCGCTGCCGGCAAGTACGCATGGGCCGCAGGCGCCGCCACCTGTGGCCGCATATCGACCAAGTGCAGATCCGCCGGTGCCACCACCTGATACCGGCAGACCAGTAACGCATGGTGAATGGCATTCTCTAGCTCGCGGATGTTGCCCGGCCAACTATGCGCCAGCAATTTGCGCTCGGCATCCGGGCTCAACGAGGCACGCTCGTAACCCAGGCGTCGGCAATGCTCTTCGATGAAAAATTCCGCCAGCGGCAGGATGTCCCCCGGCCGCTCGCGCAGCGGCGGCAAGCGAATCGTCGCCACATGCAGGCGGTAGAACAGGTCTTCACGAAAATGCCCCGCCACCACCGCATCGGCCAGGTTGACGTTGGTCGCCGCCACCAGCCGCACATTGATCGGGATCGGCGTACGTGAGCCCAGGCGCACCACTTCACGCTCCTGCAGCACCCGCAGCAACTTCACCTGCATGTTCAGCGGCAGGTCGCCGATTTCATCCAGGAACAATGTGCCGCCATTGGCCGCTTCGAACCAGCCGGCCTTGTTGCTGGTGGCGCCTGTAAACGCGCCTTTCTCGTGGCCGAACAGCTCGCTCTCCACCAGGGTTTCGGCAAAAGCACCGCAGTTCACCGCCACGAATGGTTCGCGCCCACGGCGGCTGAGGTGGTGGATATGACGGGCGACCAGCTCCTTGCCGGTGCCGGTTTCGCCGATGATCAGGGTATTGGCCTCGCTGGGCGCCAGGCGCTCGATGCGGCTGAGCAGCTCCTGGGAGCGCGGGTCCTTGAACACGAGCACGGTGGCACGTACCGACTTGGTCAGCTCGCGGGCATTGGGGTGGGTGATCAGCGACATAGGGGCATTCCTGGCAGTTGACGCGCAGGCCCATAGTGCATGAAACAAATTAGATCAAAAAATTATTAATTAATATTTAGATATTCGAATTTGGAATATTAAAATTTCCAGCAACCGATTGCTGCTACAGCAGCAACCCGGCAGCACTCGCCTGCCTGTCGACCAGCAGACCTTTAATTCCATACCCACTTCCCCTTGGCTGGAGCCCCTGTAAATAAAGGGCTGTAGCTCCTTCATGGCATGCTGGCATGCATTTCGCTCTTGGCCTGTAGAACCTTTGCCTGGAGCTGCACATGAACAATCCCTGGCGTAATGCCCTCGCCCTGCTGGGCGGCCTGTTCTTCAGCCTGGCTGCGCTGGCAGCCGAGCCACCGGCGGCGGTGCGCATCGCCATCGTCGCCTTTACCCAGGGTGGTGCGCCGGTGTTCGGCGGCATCCCCGGGCGGGTGATTGAAGAGGGCTGGCTGGAACAGCAACTGGCCGCCCGCGGCGTGAAACTGCAATGGACCGCCCTGCCCCATGCCGGCGCCGGGCCGCAGATCAACGAAGGCTTCAGCAACGACAGCCTTGACTTTGCCGTACGCGGCGACCTGCCTTCGGTCATCGCCGGTGCCGGCCAGGTGCCGGGCAAGCTGGTGGTACCGGGTGGCAGCGGCAACAACATCTACCTGGTGGTGCCGAGCGACTCGACGGTGCGCAGCATCCAGGACCTCAAGGGCAAGCGCCTGGCCTTGCACCGCGGCCGCCCATGGGAGTTCGCCTTCAGCAACTTCCTGCAAAGCCAGGGCCTGGCACTCAGTGACTTCAAGATCGCCAACCTCAACCCACAGGTGGGCGCCGCTGCAGTGTCCGCCGGCAAGGTCGACGCCGCGGTGCTGCTCAACGAAGCCTACGCCCTGGAAGACAAAGGCGTCGCGCGCATCCTCTGGTCGACCAAGCAAGGCGCCAACGACTGGCGGCTGGTCTCGGACCTGTGGGGCACTGACCGCTTCGTGCAGCAGCACGCCGACCTGACGCAGCTGGTGGCCACCGCCTGGGTGCGCGCAGCCTGGTGGATCTCCCAGGAGCAGAACCGCGACGCCTACTACGGGCTGTCTTCGCGCGCCGGTGTGAGCGAAAGCGTGCTGCGCCGAGACGAC
This sequence comes from Pseudomonas sp. BP01, assembly GCF_022760795.1. Classification (NCBI taxonomy): domain Bacteria; kingdom Pseudomonadati; phylum Pseudomonadota; class Gammaproteobacteria; order Pseudomonadales; family Pseudomonadaceae; genus Pseudomonas; species Pseudomonas sp. BP01. Next base: position 4,598 of record NZ_JAFBKA010000046.1, on the reverse strand, counting down.
CAGGACGACCCGGTCGCGTGGAAGGCGCGCTGGGCGCCGAAAAGCGATGCCCAGCTCAAGGCCCACTACGACGCCCTGGGCCAGTACGCCCTGGCCAACCGCCTGATCCGCACGCCCTACGACATTAGCAGCGACCTGGCCACGGGCTTTACCCGCCAGGCGCTGATCGACCTGCAACTGACCCACTACTGGCCGTCCCTCGACGCCCAGATCAGCCAACAACCTTGAGAGCCTTACCCATGAAACTGCCTGCTTCGCTCGTCTTCGGCCTCAGCGCCCTGGCCCTGTCCATCGGTGCCATGGCCGCCGAAACCTACGCGCCCAAACCTGACCCGCAACAGGGCGATGGCCGTGTGTCGGCCTTCTACACCTGGAGCAAGGCCATCCCCGCCACGCCTGGGAAACTGCTGCGCAGCGAACCGTTGGACCAGGCGCTCAGCCTGCCCAATGCGGCCAGCGCACAACGCATTCTGTACACCTCGCTGGATGGCATCGACGGCAAGACCCCGATCGTGGTTTCCGGGGCACTGTTCATTCCGAAAGGTAAAGCACCGGCAGGCGGCTGGCCGGTCGCCAGCTGGGGCCACGGCACCGTCGGCGTGGCAGATATCTGCGCGCCGTCCTGGGCTGGCCGCAGCTACCGCGACGTGCAATACCTCAACCGCTGGCTGGATGAGGGCTACGCCATCGTCGCCACCGACTACCAAGGCCTCGGTGTACCGGGCGGCCACCCGCTGCTGAACAACCGCATGGCGGCCTACGGCATTCTCGATGCGGCCAAGGCTGTGGTAGCCGGCGTGCCAGGGCTGGCAGACAAAGTGCTGATCATAGGCCAGTCGCAAGGTGGCGCGGGGGCCTTTGCCGCGGGTGCCTATGCGGCGACCTATGCGCCGAAGCTGGGCGTCAAGGGCAGTATCGGCACGGGGGTGATCTACACCGTGGGCTCGAAGAATGTCGGTGAACAGGACCAGGACAAGGTCGACCCGGCCCTGGCCTATGGCTTCTACACCCTGCTGGCTGCGCAGCAGTATGATCCGAGCATCGACCCGCGCGACTTCTACACCGACAAGGCCCTGCCGCTGTTCGAGCAGGCGCGCACCAGCTGCCTGTCATCCTTGGTCAGCGACGTGGTCGGCACAGGTCTGACCCCGGCCAACGCCAAGAAAGACTACAAGGGCGACCAGCTCAAGCCATGGCTGGCGCAGGTGTCGTACCCGACCCTGAAACTGGCCCAGCCGATCTTCATCGGCACCGGCGCCGAGGACAAGACCCCCGCCGCCGCCACCCAGGTGGCGCTGATGCAGGACGCCTGCAAGGCCGGCTCGGTGGTGCAGGGCCACCTGTACAAGGGCCTGGGCCACAGCGAAACGGTGAATGCCTCGCTGAAGGACTCGATCCCCTTCGCCCGCCAGGTCATCAGCGGCCAGCCGGTTACCCCCAATTGCAGCCCAAGCGTCCAGTAAGGAGGCCCGCCCATGAGTATCGAATTCTTCACCCGCCTGCCCTTGCATGGCGAAACCCAGTTCCTCCCCGGCGACCCACGCAACCGTGGCGACTGGCATGCGGGCGGGCCCAGCACCGGTGCGGTGTCGGGGTTTGCAGTGGGTGATCACTTCACCTATATCGATTACCTCGGCCAAATCGCCCGCGCCGCTGAAATAAACGGCTTTGGCGGCGCGCTGATGGTCAACGCCCCCACCGGCGAGGAGCCGTGGACGGTGTGCTCGCTGCTGGCCCGGGAAACCCGCACGCTGAAATTCGTCACCGCGTTCCAGCCCTATCACTACACCCCCTGGGTGGCCGTGCAGCAGGCCGCGACCTACCAGCGCGCCACCGGCAACCGCCTGGTGTGGAACATCATCAACGGCGGCTCCGATGCCATCCAGCGCCAGGTCGGCGACTTTGAAGACCATGACCAACGCTACGCCCGCGCCACCGAATTCATGGACGTGGTGCGCGGCTATTGGAACAACGAGCAGTTCCACTACGAAGGCACCTACTACCGCGCCGAGGGCGGTGGCCTGCGCGGCCCGCTGAAGAAAGCCGAGTTGCCGCTGATCTGCACCGCTGGCTCGTCGGTGGCAGCGCGCGAGTTCGCCGCCAAGCACGCCGACTTCTACCTGATGCGCGCCGAGCACCCGGACGAAATTGCCGCGCTGATCGCCGACATCCGCGCCCGGGCGCTGAAGTGGGGCCGTACCGACATCCGCTTTGGCCTGTCCATCGACGTGATCGCCCGCGACACCGAAGCAGCCGCGCTGGCCGAGGCCAAGCGCTTCTTCGACGAAGGCGTGGCCAAAGGCACGGTCAAGGCCCGCGCCGCCCACGCTGGCCTGCGCACGGCGCGCAAGCTGAGCTACGAGCACGGCTACAGCGACCAGGACGGGCAGCAGGCGTTCGACGACTTCTTCATCCACCCCAATGTGTGGACCGGTTTCGGCTACATCGGCGTCCCGCCGGGCTGCGCGCTGGTGGGTAGCTATGCCAATGTGGTGGCGCGTATCCGCGAGTACCACAGCATCGGTGTCGACCTGTTCTTCCTCGCCGGCTACCCGCATTTGGAAGAGGCCTATCGCATCGGCGAGCATATCCTGCCGCACTTCCGTGCACAGCGCGCAGGCCTTGCCCGCCCGCTAGCCGAACCCGTGCAACTGCACGCCAGCAACGGGGCCTGACGCCATGGCCAGGGACGGTTACCCACTGAGCCGGCGCGGCTTCCTCGGCCACGCCGGCGTGCTGGCGGGCGGGCTGCTGGCCGGCTGCGGCCAGGCCGAAAGCCCGACCCATGCTGCAGCCGACCAGCCCCGCCATGGCGGGCGCCTGCGCCTGGGCATCATCGACGGCAACCAGAGCGGCAACCTCGACGCCCACAAGCCCATTGGCAGCGGCATCGTGCGTGGCTTTGCGCTGTACAGCAAACTGTGGGAATGGGACGAGCAGATGCAGCCGCGCCTGGCCTTGGCCGAGTTCGCCGAGCCCAATGCCGATGCCAGCAGCTGGACCTTGCGGCTGAAACCGGGGCTGGAATTCCACCACGGCAAGACCATCGACGCCGACGACCTGATCTTTTCCATCCGCCGTCTCACCGACCCGCAGCTGGCCTCGCCCTATGCGGCGCTGCTGCACTGGGTGGACCGCGACAACCTGGTCAAGCTGGACGACCGCACCGTGCGCCTGGGCTTTCGCGAAGGGCGCAGCTACCTGCCGCTGCCGGAAACCTGGGTCAACTTCGGCGGCATCGTGCCGGTGGATTACCACCCGGTCACCAACCCGGTCGGTGCCGGGCCGTACAAGCTGAAAAGCTTCACCCCGGGCCAGCGCTCGCTGTTCACCCGCTTCGACAACTACTACAAGCCTGGCAAGCCCTACGCCGATGAACTGGAGATCATCGACTTCAAGGACCAGACCGGCCGCCTGGCGGCGTTGCGTGCCGGGCAGATCGACATGGCCAACGTCATGTCCACAGAGCACCTGCAGGTGCTGCAGGCCGACCCACGGCTGCGGCTGCTGAAGTCGGTGAGCGGCAACTGGCTGTCGTTTGACATGAACACCGCCAAGGCGCCGTTTGACGACCCGCGAGTGCGGGAGGCGTTCCGCCTGCTGGCCGATCGCGAGGAACTAGTGCGCCGTGCGCTGAATGGCCAGGGCCGGGTGGCCAACGACCTGTATGCACCGTTCGATCCCACCTTCGATCACAGCATCGGCCCGCGTCCCTACGACCCGCAGCGGGCAGCGCAGTTGCTGCGCGAAGCCGGCCATGAACAGTTGCAGGTGGACCTGGTGACCACACCAGGGCCGGGGCTGGCTTCGGCCCTGGTCTTGGCCGAGCAGGCCCGGCGCATCGGCGTCACCGTCAACGTGCGCCAGGTCGACCTAGCCACCTTCCAGGGCCCGCAGCGCGACGACTGGACATTGAGTACAGGTGGCAGCATCGGTGCCCCATTCCTGGCCAGTGCCATCCACACCGACGCGCCGTTCGCCGTGGCCAACAAGACCCACTTCCACGACCGCGAATTCAGTGAGGCCTTCCTCGCCGCCATGGCGCAGCCGGACCTGGAGCAACGCAAGGCGCTGGTGCACCGCGCGCAACGCATTCAGTACGAGCGCGGCGGCATGCTGATCTGGGGCTTTGCCGACCTGCTCGACAGTGTCAGCACACGCGTGGGTGGCGCACAGGCGGAGCAGTCGCTGTTCAGTACCTGGCGCTTCGAGAGCCTGTGGCTCAGAAGTTGACCTGCAGGCCCTCTACCGCCTGTCCCGGCCCTATCGCCGGCAAGCCAGCTCCCACAGGGATAGCGCCAGCCTTCAGGCCTGCGCAGGCTCTGTGGGAGCTGGCTTGCCGGCGATAGGGCCGGGACAGACAACACAACAACCAGACCAACCACAGGCGCGGCTGCGCCCTCGTTTCTCCCACATTCCTGCTATTGAACGAGGCCCAGCCAATGCCCCGCGTGACCTTGCTGCACCCCAAATTCCCGCTCAGCGCCCTGGCGCTGGCCATTCTGGCCGCCAGCGCGACGCTGGCCCACGCCGAAGACACCCAACTGCAAACCGTCACCGTGCAGGCCGAACAGACCGATGACGACGCCCTGCCCACC
>NZ_JAFBKA010000045.1:0-45656 GCF_022760795.1 Pseudomonas sp. BP01 | reverse complement strand
TGGCCGACCATCACCAGTGGTTGTACGCCAACTGCCTGTCGCAAAGCCAGGCGCTGATGCAGGGCAAGACACGTGAAGAAGCCGAGGCCGAACTGCGCGGCAAAGGCCTGAACGAAGCGGACATCGAGAAGCTGGCCCCGCACAAGGTGATCCCGGGCAACCGCCCGAGCAACACCCTGGTAGTGGAGCGCATCAGCCCACGTCGCCTGGGCGCACTGGTGGCGATGTACGAGCACAAAGTGTTCGTGCAGAGCGTGATCTGGGGCATCAACGCCTTTGACCAGTGGGGCGTGGAACTGGGCAAAGAGTTGGGCAAGGGTGTTTACCAACGCCTGGTCGGCACCCTGGAAGACAGCGCCGAAGACGGCTCCACCCAAGGCCTGATCAACTACTTCCGCGGCCGTCACCGCGGGTGATCTAACGCCTGCACGGGCCTCTTCGCGGGTAAACCCGCTCCCACTGGTACTGCACAAGTTCCAAGCATTGTGCGGTCCCTGTGGGAGCGGGTTCACCCGCGAAGAGGCCAGCACAGGTTGAACACCGCTCCCAGCTACACTGTCCTATCGAATAGCCGTTGCAGTCCATCGCCCCTTACAAGAGCAGGACCACCCGCCATGTTCGATATCCGCAATTACCCCCAGGCCCTGGCCGTCAGCCAGTCTGCCACCCTCACCCCCGACGACTACCGCCGCCTCTACCGCCAGTCGGTCGACGACCCTGACACCTTCTGGGCCGAACAGGCCAAGCGCCTTGACTGGATCAAGCCCTGGTCAAGCGTGCAGCAGTGCGACCTGAACACCGGCAAGGCTCACTGGTTCGACGGCGCGCAACTCAACGTCAGCTACAACTGCATCGACCGTCACCTGACCCAGCGCGGCGAGCAGACCGCCCTGCTGTGGGAAGGCGACGACCCCAATGACTCCAAGGCCATCAGCTACCGCGAACTGCACCGCCAGGTGTGCCGCCTGGCCAACGCGATGAAGGCGCGCGGCGTGAAAAAAGGCGACCGGGTATGCATCTACATGCCGATGATTCCCGAAGCCGCCTTCGCCATGCTTGCCTGCGCCCGCATTGGCGCCATCCACTCGGTGGTGTTCGGCGGGTTCTCCCCCGACGCCCTGCGTGACCGCATCCTCGACGCCGACTGCCGCACCGTGATCACCGCCGATGAAGGCGTGCGGGGTGGCAAGCGCATCCCGCTGAAGCAGAACGTCGACAAGGCCCTGGCCAGTTGCCCTGCGGTCAGCAGCGTGTTCGTGGTGCACCGCACCGGCGGTGATGTCAGCTGGGCCGAAGGCCGTGACTTCTGGTACCACGAGGTGACGGACAAGGCCGGCGACGACTGCCCCCCCGAACCGATGGAGGCCGAAGACCCGCTGTTCATCCTCTACACCTCCGGCAGCACCGGCAAACCCAAAGGCGTGCTGCACACCACCGCCGGCTACCTGCTGCAGGCGACGATGACCTTCAAGGTGGTGTTCGATTACCGCGACGGCGAGGTGTTCTGGTGTACCGCCGACGTCGGCTGGGTCACCGGCCACAGCTACATCGTCTATGGCCCGCTGGCCAACGGCGCTATTTCACTGATGTTCGAAGGCGTGCCCAACTACCCGGACACCTCGCGCTTCTGGCAAGTGGTGGACAAGCATCAGGTGAACATCTTCTACACCGCCCCAACCGCCCTGCGCGCCCTGATGCGCGAAGGTTCCGCACCGTTGCAAGGCACTTCGCGCAAAAGCCTGCGCCTGCTGGGCAGCGTGGGCGAGCCGATCAACCCCGAGGCCTGGGAATGGTACTTCGAGGAAGTCGGGCAAAAACGCTGCCCCATCGTCGATACCTGGTGGCAGACCGAGACCGGCGGCATCATGCTCACCCCGCTGCCAGGCTCGCAATCGCTCAAGCCCGGCTGCGCTACCCAACCGATGTTCGGCGTGCAACCGGTACTGCTGGACGAAAAAGGCAAGCTGATCGAAGGCCCCGGCGCCGGCCTGCTGGTGATCAAGGCCAGCTGGCCTGGCCAGATCCGCAGCGTCTATGGCGACCACCAGCGCATGGTCGACACCTACTTCAAGCCCATGCCCGGCTACTACTTCACCGGCGACGGTGCCCGCCGTGATGCTGATGGCGACTACTGGATCACCGGGCGCATCGACGATGTGATCAACGTATCAGGGCACCGCATCGGCACCGCAGAAGTGGAAAGCGCGCTGGTGTTGCATGACAGCGTCGCCGAAGCAGCGGTGGTCGGCTACCCGCATGACCTGAAGGGCCAGGGCGTGTACGCCTTCGTCACGCCCATGAACGGCGTGGCCCCGGACGATGCGCTCAAGGCCGAACTGCTAGCCCTGGTCAGCAAGGAAATCGGCAGTTTCGCCAAGCCCGAGCTGATTCAGTGGGCGCCGGCATTGCCCAAGACCCGCTCAGGCAAGATCATGCGGCGTATACTGCGCAAAATCGCCTGCAACGAGCTGGACAACCTTGGCGATACTTCGACCCTGGCCGACCCCAGCGTGGTACAGGGCCTGATTGATAAACGCCTCAACCAGTAACCGGTGGCCACTGTCCATGGCCACCCTGAACCTCAGGTCGCCATGGAAGCCCTTCGCCGCCGTATCGAAACCCAGGTCATGAGCCTCACAGGGCTGGCCCTCGGTCAGCTCGACCTGGAATCGCCCAAGGGCGACCCCGGCCTGTTCGGCCCGCACAGCATCAGCTGGCGGGTACATGGCGACTTCCCGAGCATGCTGGTCGGCGGCATCAGCGCACTGATGCTGCAGTTGTTGCACCCGCTGGCCCTGGCCGGCGTTTGGGACCACTCCAATTTCCGTGAAGACCTGCTCGGCCGCCTGCGCCGCACCAGCCAGTTCATTTCCGGTACCACCTTCGGCGCCACCGGCGATGCCGAGTGGCTGATCGACAAGGTGCGCACCATTCACCTTCAGGTCACCGGCACCGCCCCGGACGGCCGCCCCTACGCAGCCAGCGACCCCGACCTGCTGACCTGGGTGCATGTGGCGGAAGTCAGCAGTTTCCTCGCCGCCCACCTACGTTATCGCAACCCGCACCTTTTGCGCGCCGAACAGGATGCCTATTACAACGAAATCGCCCTGATCGCCGAGCGCCTTGGCGCCCGCGACGTGCCACGTTCGTGTCAGCAGGTCGAAGACTACCTGCAACGCATGCGCCCGCAGCTGCACTGCGACACGCGCAGCCACGAAGTCATGCAGATCCTGCTCGACGCCCCTGCCCCCAGCCGCCTGGCACAGCCAGTAGGCAAGCTGATGCTGCACGCCGGCATCGACCTGCTGCCGGACTGGGCCCAGGCCATGCTCGGCCTGCAGCACGGGCCCTTGCAACAGCGCCTGATCCGCCTGGGCCTGCAGCGTACCGCACCTGTGTTGCGCTGGGCCATGCGTGACGGCTCGGCGCATCGGGCCAAACGCCGCATGGGTATTGAATGAGGCCAAATGGTCGCCCCTGCGGAACTGATTTAACGTGCCATACTCCAAGCACTCCTGCTTAGACAGACGAAGCGACACATGTACAAAGGACTGACCCGCGCCGCCGGCGCAATTGTGGCCCTGGTAGCCCTCTATAGCCTGCTCGGCTTTCTCATTCTTCCCGGTGTCGCACTGCGCATCGCCAACCAGCAGTTGGCCCAGTACGCGACCGTGCCGGCCCACCTCGAACGGATCGAACTCAACCCCTTCAGCCTCGAGCTGACGCTGTGGGGTCTGCAGCTTGGCGAGCCGGGCAAGGAGCAGGTCGGTTTCGAGCGGTTGTACGCCAACCTCTCGCTCGACAGCCTGTGGACCAAAGCCCTGCATGTGGAAGCGGTGGAACTCGACAAACCACGCAACGAGGTACTGTTCGCCAAAGACGGTACCCTCAACCTGACCCGGTTGTTCAAGCTGCCCGCCAGTGAGGCCAAACCCGACGAGCCGCCCAGCGACCCGTTCCCACTGCGCATTGGCAGCATCAAGCTGGTCGATGGCTACCTGCACTTCGAGGACCTGCGCCCCAGCGAGCCGATCGAGTTTCTCTACGACAACATGAACCTGGAGCTGAAAAACCTCAGCACCCTGCCCAACGACAATGCCGACATGACGCTGGTGGCCAACGGCCCCAACGGTGGCCGGATCGACTGGAAAGGCACCCTGAGCCTGTCGCCGATCGCCTCCGAAGGCACACTGAAGGTCACCGAAGGCAAGATGAAGCTGTTCTGGCCCTACGTGCGCGATGCCGTGCCACTGGTGCTTGAAGACGGCGTGGTCAGCCTCGATACGCATTACAAGCTCAACCTCGCCAAACAGACCGAACTGCTGCTGGATAACGTGTCCGTACGCATTGCGCCGTTCGCCATCAAAGCCCCGGATGGCCGCCCGTTGGCGCGCCTGGCCAGCCTGGAGGTGAGCGAAACCTCCATCGACCTGGTCAAGCAACTGGTCACCGTGGGCAAGATCCGCAGCGAAAAACTGGAAACCTGGGCGGCGCTGGAAAAAGACGGCCAGCTCGACTGGCAGAAGCTGTTCGCCAGCCAACCGGCCAAGGCCACACCGAAGGAAAAGGCCGAGCCTGCCGCCGCCGAGCCTGCGCCTGAAGAGAAAGCCGCCAACGAACCAGGCAAACCTTGGCAAGTGCTGCTCAAGGACGTGCAACTGCGTAACTACCTGGTGCACGTGGCAGACCGCAGCCAGAAAGATCCGGTAGCCTTGGACATTGGCCCGCTCAACGCCGACCTGCAAGGTTTCGACAGCCTCAACCAGACGCCCTTCACGCTCAAGCTCGATACCGGCGTGGGCAGGCAAGGCAAGCTGCAGGCGGCCGGCCAGGTCAACCTGGCGCCGATATGGGCCAAGCTGGATGTGAGCACCCGCGACATTGACCTGCGTGTGGCCCAGGCCTACATCAACCCGTTCATCCTGCTGGAGCTGCGCAGCGGCATGCTCTCCAGCGACCTCAAGGTCGACCTGAAGAACACCGCGCCACTGGCCTTCAATGTAACCGGCAAGGCGCAGGTCAACCAGTTGCATACCCTCGACACCATCAAGAGCCGTGACTTCGTCAAATGGCAGCAGGTGAATGTCGACGGCTTGTCCTACGTGCACGGCGATGCCCTGTCGATCGACAAGGTGACCCTGATGCAACCCTATGCGCGTTTCATCATCAACGAAGACCGCACCACCAACATCAATGACCTGCTGATCCCGCAACCGGCCGGCGCCCCGGCGAGCAGCCAGGCCAAGCCGGCCTCGGCCAGCAGCGACAAACCACTGGGCATCCACATCGGCCAGATCGACATCAATGACGGTTCGGCCAACTTTGCCGACCTGTCGCTCACCCCCAACTTTGCCACGGCCGCCCAGCAGCTCAACGGCCAGATCGGCACCATCGACAACCGCAAGCCGCTGCCGGCCAAGGTCGACGTCAAGGGCAAGGTCGACCGCTACGCGCCGGTCACCATCAAGGGCGCACTCAACCCGTTCAACCCATTGGCCAGCCTGGACATCGCCACCAGCTTCAAGCGGGTCGAGCTGACCACGTTGACGCCCTACTCCGGCAAGTTTGCCGGCTTTCGCATCCGCAAGGGCCGTCTCAACCTCGACCTGCACTACCTGATTACCAACGGCCAGCTCAAGGCCGAGAACAAGGTAGTGGTGGAGCAGCTGCAGTTGGGCGAAAAAGTCGACAGCCCGGACGCCGTCGACCTGCCGATCCGCCTGGCGGTGGCACTGCTGAAGGACACCGAGGGCAAGATCTCGATCGAGCTGCCGGTGACGGGTGACCTCAACAACCCACAGTTCAGCGTGATGCCGATTGTGTGGCAAACACTGCGCAATCTGGTGCTGCGCGCGGCGCAGGCACCGTTCAAGTTCATTGGCGGGCTGATTACCGGCGGTGGCTCGCAAGACCTGGGTAACGTGGCATTTGCCCCGGGCTCCAGCGAACTCACCGGCGATGCCCAGTCGTCACTGGACAAGCTGGCGGCGGCGCTGAAAGAGCGCCCCGAACTGCGCCTGGAAATCGAAGGCACCAGCGCCCAGGCCAGCGACGGCCCACTGATCGCCCAGCAACGCCTGGAGCGTGAGTACCAGTCCACCTGGTACAAGATCCTGCAGCGCCGCGGTGACAAGGTGCCGGCCAATGCCTCGATGCTGGTAGTGGACGACAGCGACAAGCCGGCAATGCTGGAAGGCATCTACCGCACGCGCCTGAAGCAGCAGCCGCCAGCCGAATGGGAGCAACTGGGCCGCGACGAACGCACCACCAAGCTACGCGAGGCGGTGATCAAGTCGTGGGCCGAAAGCACTGCCCTGCTGCGTACACTGGGCCAGGAGCGGGCCAGCAGCATCAAGGATTACCTGGTGGACAAGGGCAAGCTGGAAGATGACCGGGTGTATTTCATCGATACCAGCCTGGGCCAGCCTGAAAGCGATGGGCGGGTGGTGACGCCGATGCATCTGGATGCCGAGTAATCCCCTCTAGCAGGCTTGGCCTCTTCGCGGGCATGCCCGCTCCCACAGAGATCGCGCACTACCACAGACCTGCGCGATACCTGTGGGAGCGGGCGCGCCCGCGAAGAGGCCGGCACAGGCTTCAGACCAACCGCTGCCCCGACACCGCCGGGTGATACAGCGGCTGCACCTTGTTCCCCGCCGGGTCCAGCAAGTGGAAGCTGCGCGCCCCGTCACCATGGTTGAACGGCCTGTCCAGCAAGGTCACGCCACGGGCCTTGAAGTATTGATACCAGGCCTCCAGCTCCTCCACGCTGTCCACAATGAACCCGTAGTGGTCCAGGGTCTGCAGCCCGTTGGCCGCCCCCGCCCCACGCCCCAGCGAAAGGTTGTCGTTGCCGCAGGTGAGGTACACCAGGTCTTCATTGGCGCGGTTCAGCACCTCCATGCCCAGCACATCGACGTAGAAGCGTTCGCACTCCTCAAGGTTAGGTACCAGCAGGGCAATATGGCGCAGACCATTCAGGCGGCCGGGACGTGCAGGCAATTCAGACATTGGCGAGGCTCCGTTTTTGTATACAATTCATAATCGAATTTAAAACAAAAGGAGCGACTTGTGTATAGCCTGTTCATCAAGACCCGTGTGAAGCCCGGTTGCGCCGAGGCTTTTCTGGCAGCGATCAAGGTCAATGCCGCCGCTTCCGTCGCCAGCGAGCCAGGCTGCCTGGTGTTCGATGTGTCGCAGGACCGGGTCGACCCGGAGCTTATCTACCTGTACGAAATCTACCGCGACGATGCCGCGTATGACGCCCATACCCAGACCGCGCACTTTCGCGACAGCCGCCCACTGGTAGAACCGCTGATAGCCGAGCAGCAATGCTTCGAAAGCGATGTGATCGCACGCAACCCGGTTTACTAGCAGGTATGAAAAAGCCCCGGCTCACGCCAGGGCTTTGTGTATAACTGGCCAAATCCGTTTGGCCGAACGGGACAATCCTTATTCGGCTTTCAGGCCATCGGCCGAAACAGCCTTCACGCCTTTGATTTTCTTGGTGATGGAAATCGCCATTTCTTTCTGCGATTCGGTCACGGCGGTGGTCGACGACAGCGACACCACGCCTTTGTTGGTTTCAACCTTGATGTCGGAACCCGGGATGCCTTTCTCGGTCAGCAGGTCCGATTTGACCTTGGTGGTGATCCAGGTATCGGAAGTGGCTTCCTTGGCTTTGGTCACCTCACCGGCCGCAAGCGTCATCGGGGCCTGGGTGGACTGTTGGGCGAATGCCGCGTTAGCCATGGTCAGGGTCAGAGCGGTAGCAGTAGCGGCAGCAATGGCGAACTTCTTCATGTGGGTCACTCCTGTTTTTCGAAAGGTCTGCGCCGTATGTCCTGGCGGCAGGTATGAAGGTAGTTGCATGGGCTGTGCCAGCTTTTCCGCTTCGCTTGTTTCCTTATAAATCAACAGGTTAGCAAACAGCCATCAAATGCTGTGTCGTGCATTTTGCAATCAGCGCGGTAAACCTGCATGCAAGATGCAAGTCCGCAAAAGGTTCCCGTACCCCCATGAAAAAAGGGCCCCGAAGGGCCCTTTCTTGTGTAGCGTGGCAGTCGCTTAGACGCCCGAGGCCTTGGCCGCGGCAACGTCTTTGATCGACAGCTTGATACGGCCGCGGTTGTCCACGTCCAGTACCAGCACTTCCACTTCCTGACCTTCTTTCAGGATGTCGGTGACTTTCTCGACGCGAGCATCGCTCAGCATGGAGATGTGCACCAGGCCGTCCTTGCCAGGCAGGATGTTGACGAAGGCGCCGAAGTCGACGATACGCTCAACCTTGCCGACGTAGATCTTGCCGATTTCGGCCTCGGCGGTGATGCCCAGGATGCGCTGCTTGGCAGCCTCTGCCGCTTCCTTGGTTTCGCCGAAGATCTTGATCGAGCCATCGTCTTCGATATCGATCGAAGCCTTGGTCTCTTCGCAGATGGCACGGATGGTGGCGCCGCCTTTACCGATGACGTCACGGATCTTGTCGGTGTCGATCTTCATCGCGATCATGGTCGGGGCGTTGGCCGACAGCTCGGTACGCGACTGACCAATGATCTGGTTCATCTGGCCGAGGATGTTCAGGCGCGCTTCCAGGGCCTGGCCCAGGGCGATTTCCATGATCTCTTCGGTGATGCCGTTGATCTTGATGTCCATCTGCAGCGCGGTAACACCTTTGGCGGTACCGGCTACCTTGAAGTCCATGTCGCCCAGGTGGTCTTCATCACCCAGGATGTCGGTCAGAACGGCAAACTTCTCGCCTTCCTTGACCAGGCCCATGGCGATACCGGCAACCGGTGCCTTCATCGGCACACCGGCGTCCATCAGCGCCAGGGAAGCGCCACAGACCGAAGCCATGGAGCTCGAACCGTTGGACTCGGTGATTTCCGAAACCACGCGGATGGTGTACGGGAACACGTCAGCAGCCGGCAGCATGGCCTGGACCGAACGGCGGGCCAGACGGCCGTGGCCGATTTCGCGACGGCCAGCACCGCCCATGCGGCCACACTCGCCTACCGAGAACGGTGGGAAGTTGTAGTGCAGCATGAAGGGGTCTTTCTTCTCGCCTTCGAGGGTATCCAGCAGCTGGGCGTCACGGGCAGTACCCAGGGTTGCAACGACCAGTGCCTGGGTTTCGCCACGGGTGAACAGCGCCGAACCGTGGGTCTTCGGCAGCACACCGACTTCGATGTTCAGCGGACGAACGGTCTTGGTGTCGCGGCCGTCGATACGTGGCTTGCCGTTGACGATGTTTTCGCGAACGGTGCGGTATTCGATCTCGCCGAAGATTTCTTTAACTTCGGAAGCCGAAGGCTGGCCTTCTTCACCGGAGAACTTGGCGATGGCCTGGTCACGCAGCTCGCCCAGGCGCGCATAGCGGTCAGCCTTGACGGTGATGGTGTAACCCTGCGAAACCGCTTCGCCGAACTCGGCGCGGATGGCGTTGAACAGCTCGGTGTTGGCAACGGCAGGTTTCCAGTCCCAGGTCGGCTTGGCAGCTTCGGCAGCCAGCTCTTTGACAGCCTGGATAACAGCCTGGAATTCGTCGTGGGCGAACAGTACGGCACCCAGCATCTGGTCTTCGGTCAGCTCTTGAGCTTCCGATTCAACCATCAGTACGGCGTCGGAGGTACCGGCAACGACCATGTCCAGGCTCGAGGCAGCCAGTTGCTCGTAGGTCGGGTTCAGCAGGTAGCCGGTGCTTTCGTGGAAGGCAACGCGGGCGGCGCCGATCGGGCCTTCGAACGGAATACCAGAAATCGCCAGGGCAGCCGAGGTACCGATCATCGCAGCGATGTCCGGGTCGGTCTTCTTGCTGGTGGAAACCACGGTGCAGACAACCTGCACTTCGTTCATGAAGCCTTCTGGGAACAGCGGACGGATCGGACGATCGATCAGGCGCGAGGTCAGCGTCTCTTTCTCGGAAGGACGGCCTTCACGCTTGAAGAAGCCACCCGGGATCTTGCCGGCGGCGTAGGTCTTTTCCTGGTAGTGAACCGACAGCGGGAAGAAACCCTTGCCTGGATCAGCCTGTTTGGCGCCTACCACAGTCACCAGCACGGTGACGTCGTTGTCGACGGTAACCAGCACGGCGCCGGTTGCCTGACGGGCAATACGGCCCGTTTCGAGAGTAACGGTCGACTGACCGAACTGGAATGTCTTGATTACCGGGTTCACGGTTTCCTACCTTTTTCAGTGGCTCTGGGGGAACTGGTTTCTTGCGAATTTGTGGGCAGAACGGGGAATCGGCCCCATTGACCGTCCAGATACAACACGAGGCTGGGAGCCTGGTTAGAGAGCGGAAAACCGCTCCACTTCACCAGGCTGCCAACCTCGGAGATACGCACGGCGTGCCCATAGACAACGCTGCCAGGCAGCGCTGCCAATGCATGAGACACGCCATGCACACCACTGACCAGGCCGCTATTAGCGACGCAGGCCCAGGCGACCGATCAGGGCGCTGTAACGAGTGGTGTCTTTGCCCTTCAGGTAGTCCAGCAGCTTACGACGCTGGTTTACCATGCGGATCAGGCCACGACGCGAGTGGTGGTCTTTACCGTTGGCCTTGAAGTGGCCTTGCAGCTTGTTGATGTTCGCGGTCAGCAGAGCAACCTGAACTTCCGGGCTACCAGTGTCGCCAGCAGCTTGCTGGTAGTCGGTAACGATTTGAGCTTTTTCTTCAACGCTGAGGGCCATGTGGCTTCTCCTGATAACGGATCCCGCAAGCGGGGTCCAATAGGCCAGGGACAAATCCCTGTATTAATAAAAAAGGTGTGACCGTGCCTACTGACAGCCACCCTTGATTCCGTAGCGCTCGGCCGAAGCCTCACCCCACGGTTTCGGTCATTCCGACCGAATCAGCCGACGCGGCGCAATACGCCCGTCTTCGCTCACTTCACCGATACCGATGAAGCGCGCATTGTGATCCTGTACCCGGACCATGCCAAACTGTGGCGCGTCCGGTGCGCGTACCGCCTGCCCATGCAGCCAGTAGAACGCACTGTGCTCGGACAGGCACACCATGGGCCAGTCCTGCAGACCGCTGTCCGAGGGCATCAGGAAGCGATCGAGCGCTTCGTTGCCGCCTTCGGCGTGGGCCTGTTCGAGCGCTTCGAGGGTGACCGTCTGTGCCAGCGCGAAGGGCCCGGCCTGGGTCCTGCGCAGCTCGGCGACATAGGCGCCGCAACCAAGGGCCTCGCCGATATCCTCCACCAGGGTGCGGATATAGGTGCCTTTGCTGCATCCTACGCTCAGCCGTGCACGGGTGCCTTCACACTCCAGCAACTCCAAGCGGTTAATAGTAACAGAACGCGCCTCGCGCTCCACTACCTCTCCTGCACGCGCCAGTTTGTAAAGTGGCTGGCCGTCACGCTTGAGCGCCGAGTACATCGGCGGTATCTGGCTGATCGGGCCACGAAAACGTGGCAGCACTGCCTCGATGTCGGCACGACCAACGGTCACGTCGCGGGTCTGCAGCACCTCACCTTCGGCATCGCCGGTGTTGGTAGTCTGCCCCATCTGCATGACGGTTTCGTAGCCCTTGTCGGAATCGAGCAAGTACTGCGAAAACTTGGTCGCCTCGCCGAAGCACAGCGGCAGCACGCCGGTTGCCAACGGGTCGAGGCTACCGGTGTGGCCAGCCTTTTCCGCGTTGAGCAGCCAGCGCACTTTTTGCAGGGCGGCGTTGGACGTGAAGCCCAAAGGCTTGTCGAGCAGGATGATGCCGCTGACATTGCGGCGGATACGTTTGACCTGGGCCACCGCTTACTCCTTGGTGTCCAGCTCGTCGGTATCCTTGTGCAGGCGGTCTTCGGCCACTGCACGCTCGATCAGCGCCGACAGGTGCACACCGCGGCTGACGCTTTCATCGAAGTGGAAGTGCAGCTGCGGCACGCTGCGCAGTTGCATCGAGCGGCCAAGGTGCAGACGCAGGAAGCTGGCAGCACTGTTCAGTGCCTTCAGCGACTGCTTCACGGCATCTGGCGTTTCCTCGCCCATGACGGTGATGAACACCTTCGCATGGCCCAGGTCACGGCTGACGTCCACGGCGGTGATGGTAACCAGACCGACACGTGGGTCCTTGACTTCGCGACGGATCAGCTCGGCCAGCTCGCGCTGCATCTGATCGCCGATACGTTGGGTACGGCTGTATTCTTTGGCCATTCTTGCTACCTGTAACTTAAAGCGGCAAACGCCCGGTCAGACCAATGCCTGACCGGGCGCTACCTGAAGAGGTGCCGCAAACCGCCCTGTAGCGGCGGTTTGCGGCTTGCTCGCCCTTAGAGGGTACGAGCCACCTGGACTTTCTCGAAGACTTCGATCTTGTCACCGACCTTGACGTCGTTGTAGCTCTTGACGCCAATACCGCACTCCATGCCGTTACGCACTTCGGCGGCGTCGTCCTTGAAGCGACGCAGCGATTCCAGCTCGCCTTCGAAGATAACCACGTCTTCGCGCAGAACGCGGATCGGACGGTTACGGTACACGGTACCCTCGATGACCATACAGCCAGCGATGGCGCCGAACTTCGGCGAACGGAACACGTCACGCACTTCGGCGACACCCAGGATGTTCTCGCGAACATCGCTGCCGAGCATACCGGTCAGGGCCTTCTTGACGTCTTCGATGATGTCGTAGATCACGTTGTAGTAACGCATATCCAGACCTTCCTGCTCGACGATCTTGCGCGCGCCGGCATCGGCACGCACGTTGAAGCCGAACAGTACTGCATTCGAAGCCAGCGCCAGGTTGGCGTCACTTTCGGTGATACCACCCACACCGCCACCGATCACGCGTACCTGGACTTCGTCGTTGCCCAGGCCGCCGAGCGAACCGTTCAACGCTTCCAGGGAACCACGCACATCGGTCTTGAGGACGATGTTGAGGGTCTTCTTCTCTTCCTGACCCATGGTCTCGAAGATGTTTTCCAGCTTGCCAGCGTGAGCACGGGCCAGCTTGACCTCGCGGTACTTGCCTTGACGGAACATGGCAACTTCGCGGGCTTTCTTCTCGTCGGCAACCACGGACAGCTCGTCACCGGCTTCCGGGGTACCGTCCAGGCCGAGGATTTCGACCGGGATCGACGGGCCGGCTTCCTTCACAGGCTTGCCGTTCTCGTCGAGCATGGCACGCACGCGGCCATAGTTGGAACCGCACAGCACCATGTCGCCCTGACGCAGCGTACCGTCCTGAACCAGGATGGTGGCCACTGGGCCACGGCCCTTGTCCAGGCGCGATTCGACGACCACACCACGACCTGGAGCGGTCGGGGTTGCGCTCAGCTCGAGGATCTCGGCCTGCAGCAGGACGGCTTCGAGCAGTTCGTCGACACCGGTACCCATCTTCGCCGAAACCTTGACGAATGGCGTGTCACCACCCCATTCCTCGGAGGTTACGCCTTCGACGGACAGTTCGTTGCGGATGCGATCAAGGTCAGCACCTGGCTTGTCGATCTTGTTCACCGCAACCACCAGCGGAACGCCAGCTGCCTTGGCATGCTGAACGGCTTCGCGGGTTTGCGGCATCACGCCGTCGTCCGCCGCCACCACCAGGATGACGATGTCGGTCGCCTTGGCACCACGTGCACGCATCTGGGTGAAAGCTGCGTGGCCCGGGGTGTCGAGGAAGGTGACCATGCCACGGTCGGTTTCCACGTGGTAGGCACCGATGTGCTGGGTGATACCACCGGCTTCGCCTGCGGCAACCTTGGCACGACGGATGTAGTCGAGCAGCGAGGTCTTACCATGGTCAACGTGACCCATGACAGTAACCACCGGCGCACGCGACTCGGTCTGGCCTTCGAATTTCAGCGATTCGGCCAGGGAGTCTTCCAGGGCGGTGTCGCTGACCAGGGTGACCTTGTGGCCCAGCTCTTCTGCGATCAGCTGAGCGGTTTCCTGGTCGAGTACCTGGTTGATGGTAACCGGGGTGCCCATCTTGAACATGAACTTGACGACTTCAGCGCCCTTGACGGACATCTGGTTGGCCAGTTCGGAGACCGTGATGGTCTCGCCGATGGTCACGTCACGGATGACGGGGCCGGTCGGGTTCTGGAAGCCATGCTGGTTACGCTTCTTCAGCTTGCCCTTGCCACCACGACCGCGACGAGCGCCATCGCTCTCTTCGTCGGTGGTACGCGGAGCAGCACGCGGAGTCGGGGCCTTTTCCTTTTCCTTGACCTTGACCTTGATCGACACACGAGGCGCCTCGCCACGACGACGATCGTCATCACGGGTGCGGCTTTCGTTGCGACGGGTCTCGTCTTTCTTGCGCTCGGCAGCACGGGCTGCAGCGTCTTCGGAGGCCGGGGCGTCGGCGACTACCGGGGCCGGGGCAGCGGCAGGTGCCGGCTCTGGCTTGGCAGCCGGCGCAGGGGCGGCTACAGCAGAGTTGGCTGCCTGACGGCGAGCCTGATCTTCGTTGCGCTGGCGAACATCGGCGTCAACCTTGTCGCGAGCGGCGTTTTCTGCCGCGCGGCGCTCTTCCACTTCACGCTTCTGCTCAGCCTGGATTTCTTCCGGGCTGCGCTGCACGAATACTTTCTTCTTGCGTACTTCTACGCTAATGCTCTTGCTACCGGCGACACGCAGGGTGCTGGTGGTTTTGCGCTGCAAGGTAATCTTGCGCGGTTCTTCCGCCTTGCTCTTATGGCTGCTTTTCAAATGAGTCAGCAGGGTCTGCTTCTCATTGTCGGTCACTACCTGACCGGCGTCGGTGTGCGGCAGACCTGCCTCACGCATCTGCTGCAGCAGGCGCTCTACCGGTGCCTCGACCTCTTGGGCCAGTTCTTTCACCGTGACTTGCGTCATGCACTTCTCTCCTCAGGCCGCGCCTAATTACTCGAACCAATGGGCTCGGGCGGCCATGATCAACTTGCCGGCACGCTCTTCGTCGATGCCGTCGATGTCGAGCAGATCGTCGATCGACTGCTCGGCCAGGTCTTCGCGGTTAACCACGCCGCGCACCGCCAGTTCAGCCGCCAGGTCTTTGTCCATACCCTCAAGAGAGAGCAGGTCTTCGGCCGGGTGGGCGTCTGCCAGTTTTTCTTCGGTAGCGATGGCCTTGGTCAACAAACGGTCCTTGGCTCGAGCGCGGAGCTCATTGACGATATCTTCGTCAAAGCCATCGATGTTGAGCATTTCTTCCAACGGTACGTAGGCAATTTCTTCGAGGCTGGTAAAGCCTTCGTCGACCAGCACTTGGGCCAGCTCCTCGTCGACTTCCAGTTCATCGATGAAATTGCGCAGGATGTCACCTGTTTCGGCCTGCTGCTTGGCCTGAATGTCCTTCTCGGTCATCACGTTCAGTGTCCAGCCGGTCAACTGACTGGCAAGACGAACGTTCTGACCGCCACGACCAATGGCCTGGGCCAGGTTATCCTCGGCGACGGCGATGTCCATGGCATGGGCATCTTCATCAACGATGATCGCCGCGACTTCAGCCGGCGACATGGCGTTGATGACGAACTGCGCCGGGTTATCGTCCCAGAGGACGATATCCACACGCTCACCACCCAACTCCCCGGATACAGCTTGGACGCGCGAACCACGCATGCCGATACAGGCGCCTTGCGGGTCGATGCGCTTGTCCTTGGAGCGGACGGCGATCTTGGCTCGCGAACCCGGATCACGGGAAGCAGCCATGACTTCAATGAGGCCCTCGGCAATTTCCGGCACTTCAATGCGGAAAAGCTCGATCAGCATCTGCGGCGCGGTGCGCGACAGGATCAGCTGAGGACCACGGTTTTCAGTGCGAATCTCCTTGAGCAGTGCACGCAGGCGCACACCCACACGGAAGGTTTCGCGCGGAATGATATCTTCGCGGGCCAGCAAGGCCTCGGCGTTGTTGCCCAGGTCAACGATGACGTTGTCGCGGGTAACCTTTTTGACGGTACCGGAAATGATCTCGCCTACGCGTTCGCGGTAGGCATCGACCACCTGGGCACGCTCGGCCTCACGGACCTTCTGCACGATGACCTGCTTGGCGGTCTGGGCGGCGATACGACCGAACTCGATGGACTCGATCTTCTCCTCGATCACGTCACCAATCTTGGCTTCGGGATGAGTGTCCTTGATCTTGTCCAACCAGGTTTCGATCGCCGGATCATCAAGATCGGCTTCGTCGACCACGGTCCAGCGACGGAAGGTCTCGTAGCTACCGGTGTGGCGGTTGATTTCCACACGCAGATCGACTTCGTCTTCAAAACGTTTTTTGGTCGCAGTGGCCAGGGCCACCTCCAGCGCTTCGAAAATGACGCCGGGCGGTACACCTTTTTCGTTGGATACCGATTCAACAACCAGCAGTACTTCTTTGCTCATCGTACGCCTCGCCTTGCGCAAGCCATTGGGCCCGGATAGTCCGCCGGGCCCGGCACGTCTCAGTCAAAACTGGGAATAATATTGGCCTTGTCGATCGAGTCGATCGGCAGCAGGAACTCCTGATTGTCCACCTGGACCACCACATCCTGCTCCTCCACACCGCGGAGAAGGCCCTGGAAGTTACGACGACCCTCGAAGGGTGAGCGCAGCTTGATCTTCACTTGTTCGCCGGCATGCGAGGCAAACTGTTCCAGAGTGAACAGTGGGCGATCCATGCCTGGAGAAGACACCTCGAGGGTGTACTCACTGCTGATTGGATCTTCCACATCGAGAACGCCGCTGGCCTGACGACTGACCGCTTCGCAGTCCTCCACCAGGATGCCGCCTTCCTTGTCGATGTAGATGCGCAGTACCGAATGCTTACCCTGGGAAACGTATTCGATCCCCCAGCACTGATAGCCCAGACCCTCGACAACCGGGGCCAACAAGGCCTGCAACTGTTCTAGCTTGCTCGACACCTGAACCCCCTCGTGCATGCTGTGCAAATAAAAAATGGGCAAAGCGCCCATCCCTGAAAGCGCCGTTGGACAACGACGCCGAAAACTGTTCGGTTAGCAAAAAGCCCCTGAAAAGGGGCTCCGCTGAAGCTGGTTGCGGGGGCTGGATTTGAACCAACGACCTTCGGGTTATGAGCCCGACGAGCTACCAAGCTGCTCCACCCCGCGACAAAGCTGGGGCGAAAGTATAAGACCGAACCCTGTTAAGGGTCAAATCCAAACGTTCACCTACAAGAAAGCCCGCTAAAGCGGGCTCTCAAGCTTCAATTGGTACCGAGAAGGGGACTCGAACCCCTACACCCTATGGGCACAACCACCTCAAGGTTGCGTGTCTACCAATTCCACCACCTCGGCAATATTACTACTTGAAACCCGTTACTTCTGCTCTTGGGCCGGAGGAGGTACATCACCAGCGTTATTGGTGGTTTCGCTCTTCTGCTGTTGGAGCACCGGTACATCATCATTAACTGCCGGTTTCTGCGGCTCTTTCACTTCTAGCACTGCTGGATCTGGAAGACCTGCTTGGCTAAGCTGGTGAGCTTGTTGCTTCGCGAAGTATCCTAACCCAAGTGCTGTCAAAAAGAAAGTGGCAGCGAGTATAGCAGTGAATTTACTTAGGAACGTTGCAGAACCCTGGCTCCCGAACACGGTATTTGAAGCACCCGCGCCGAAAGATGCACCTGCTTCCGCACCCTTACCCTGTTGCAACAGAACCAGCACTACAAGCGACAGCGCTGCCAACAGATGAAAAACAACGATGACTGTTTCCAGCATTTGTTCAGTTTCCTGCGGCGCGACAAATTGCACCGAATTCGTCTGCGTTCAGGGAAGCCCCACCAATGAGACCCCCATCGATATCCGGCATGCCGAACAGTTCGGCCGCATTGGCCGCCTTCACGCTGCCGCCGTAGAGCAGCTGCACCTTCGCAGCCACTTCAGCATCTTCTGCCGCCAGCTGGCCGCGGATGGCGGCGTGCACATCCTGGGCCTGCTGTGGCGTGGCCGTCAGGCCGGTGCCGATGGCCCATACAGGCTCATAGGCAATTACTGCATTGGCAAAAGCCTTAACACCGAATGCCTCGATGATACTGCTTAGTTGACGCTCGACAACTTCAAGCGTTTTGCCAGCCTCGCGCTCTTCAAGGGTTTCCCCGATGCAAAGCACTGGCTTCAAACCTTTGGCCTGGGCCGCTGCAAACTTGCGATTGAGCACTTCGTCGGTTTCACCAATGATCTGGCGACGCTCCGAATGACCAACCAACACCAACTTGCAACCTGCCTCGACCAGCTGCGCCGGAGCAACTTCCCCGGTCAGCGCACCCTGTTCGGGTTGTACAGCAGAATTCTGTGCGCCGACAGTAATTTCTTTACCTGCCAGGCCATCGATCACTTGATTGATGAACAGGGCCGGCGGAAATACTGCGACTTCCACTTCGCGCGGCAAGGCGAGATTGCTCAAGCCTTCGGTCAGCTCAGCGACGCTAGCGCGGGTACCGTGCATCTTCCAGTTACCAGCTACCATAGGGCGACGCATGCTTTACCTCGTCGGTCAAAGTGGGCGCAGATCTTACCCAACCAGATCTGCGCTGGCAAGCGCCTTCAGACACAAACTTCGCCGACCAGTTTGGCCAACGCTTCAGCGTGCATGCGCACCAGGCCTTCGTCTTCGCCCTCGACCATGACCCGCACCAACGGCTCGGTACCGGACTTGCGCAACAGAACACGGCCGCGACCCGCCAGGGCCTCGGTCACCTTGGCACTGGCTTCCTTGACTGCAGGGTGCTCCAGCGGGTCGACCTTGCTGGCACCGAAGCGCACGTTGATCAGCACCTGCGGGCACTTGCGCAGGGCCTGACGGGCCTGCGCCAGGGTTTCGCCACGGCGCTTGAGCGCCATCAATACCTGCAGCGCGGCAATGATCGCGTCACCGGTGGTAGTGTGGTTGCAGCACACGACGTGCCCAGAGTTTTCACCACCGACCAGCCACTCACGCTCCAGCAGCTCGGCCATCACGTAGCGGTCACCGACCTTGGCCCGCACGAACGGAATATCCAGGTCCTTCAGCGCAAGCTCCAGACCCAGGTTGCTCATCAGCGTACCCACTACCCCGCCCTGCAGCTTGCCACGATCGTGCAGGTCGCGGGCAATGATGAACAGCAGCTCGTCACCGTCGACGATGGCGCCAGTATGGTCGACCATCAACACGCGATCGCCGTCACCGTCGAAGGCAATGCCGAGATCGGCATGGCCAACCAGTACGGCAGCCTGCAGCGATTCGATGTGGGTCGAGCCGCAGCCTTCGTTGATGTTCAGGCCATCCGGCTGCGCATGCAGCACGGTCACGTCGGCACCCAGCTCGCGGAACACGCTTGGCGCCACCTTGTAGGTTGCACCGTGAGCGCAATCGACCACCAGCTTGAGGCCGTCGAAGCTGGTGCTGCTAGGCACGCTGCTCTTGCAGAACTCGATGTAGCGGCCGGCAGCATCGTTGATGCGCGAAACCTTGCCCAGCTTGCTCGAATCGACAACAGACATCGGCTGATCGAGCAGTTCTTCGATCATCAGTTCGACTTCGTCCGGCAGCTTGGTACCCTGGCCCGAGAAGAACTTGATGCCGTTGTCTTCGTGCGGATTGTGCGAGGCACTGATGACAATGCCCGCCTGGGCATGGAACGTGCGCGTCAGGTAGGCGATGGCCGGCGTCGGCATTGGCCCCAGCAGCATGACGTCGGCACCCGCCGCGGCCAGGCCGGCTTCGAGCGCAGACTCGAACATGTAACCAGAGATACGCGTGTCCTTGCCCACCAGCACCCGGCAATGGCCCTGCTTGCGGAAGGCCATGCCGGCCGCCCAGCCAAGCTTCAGCATGAAGTCAGGCGTGATCGGGAATTCGCCGACTCGGCCACGAATGCCGTCGGTACCAAAATATTTTCTGCTCATAGGGACTCCAATGTTCTTATTCGGCGTTTTGTACCGCAGCAATCATGCGCACCACATCGACAGTTTCAGCCACGTCATGGACACGCAGGATGCTCGCCCCCTTGGTCATGGCCAACGCCGCCAGCGCAAGGCTGCCGTACAAGCGCTCGCCGACCGGACGTTCCAGCGTCAGGCCGATCATGCTCTTTCGTGATACGCCCACCAGTAGCGGGCGCCCAAGGCGATAGAGTGCTTCCATGTGCTTGAACAGGCTCAGGTTGTGCGCCAGTGTCTTGGCGAAACCAAAGCCCGGGTCAAGGATGATTCTGTTCGCGTCGATGCCCACGGCAGCGCAGGCAGCCATCCGCAGTTCAAGATAACGCGTGACGTCAGCGGTCACATCATCGTAATGCGGGTCGTCCTGCATGTTGCCCGGCTCGCCGCGCATGTGCATGAGGCACACCGGCAGCCCGGTATCCGCAGCGGCGTCCAGGGCGCCATCACGCTCCAGGGCACGTACGTCATTGATCAACCCGGCACCGAGGCGCGCCGATTCACGCATGACGGCAGGCGTGGAGGTATCGACCGAAATGACGACGTCGAGGCGGCTGTTGATGGCCTCGACCATCGGCGCCACACGCTCCAGCTCCTCGGTCACCGATACCGCCCGCGCGCCGGGGCGCGTGGACTCACCGCCGATATCGATCAGCGTGGCGCCGGCCGCGACCATCGCTTCGGCATGGCGCAGGGCCTCGTCGCGCTGGCTGAAGCGCCCGCCATCGGAAAAGGAATCGGGGGTGATATTGAGAATACCCATGACATGGGTACGCGACAAATCAAGAACCCGGTTGCCGCAAGGCAACCGGGTCGGGTACTGCACTGAGCTCATAGACGCCCTTAGTGTTGAGCTGCCGGACCGCCAATTGGCGACTCAGGGCGATCATCCTGGGCAGCAGGGGTGCCCGAATGCTTGTCATCGTCCCAGTCACGCGGTTCGCGTGGCGTACGGCCAGCCATGATGTCATCGATCTGGTCGGCATCAATGGTCTCATACTTCATCAGCGCTTCGGTCATCGCTTCCAGCTTGTCGCGATTCTCGATCAGCAACTGCTTGGCAGTGGCGTAGCACTGGTCGATGATGCTGCGTACTTCGGAGTCGATCAGCTTGGCAGTCTCGCCGGACACGCTGGCATGCTGGCTGCCCGCGCTACGACCCAGGAACACCTCACCCTCTTCTTCTGCATACATCAGCGGGCCGAGTTTTTCCGACAGGCCCCACTTGGTCACCATGTTGCGAGCGATCTGGCTGGCCCGCATGATGTCGTTGGAAGCGCCGGTGGTGACGCCATCGAAGCCCAGGGTCATTTCTTCGGCGATACGGCCACCGTACAGCGAGCAGATCTGGCTGATCAGCGCACGCTTGGACAGGCTGTAGCGGTCTTCTTCCGGCAGGAACATGGTCACGCCCAGGGCGCGACCGCGCGGAATGATCGAAACCTTGTAGACCGGGTCGTGCTCAGGCACCAAGCGACCCACAATGGCATGACCCGCCTCGTGGTAGGCAGTGTTGCGCTTTTCTTTCTCGGACATGACCATGGTCTTGCGCTCGGCGCCCATCATGATCTTGTCCTTGGCCAGCTCGAACTCTTTCATTTCGACCAGGCGCTTGTTGGAACGCGCGGCAAACAGCGAGGCCTCGTTGACCAGGTTGGCCAGGTCGGCACCGGAGAAGCCAGGGGTACCACGGGCAATCACCGCCGGGTTGACGTTTTCGCCAATCGGCACCTTGCGCATGTGCACCTTGAGGATCTGTTCGCGACCGCGGATGTCTGGCAGGCCTACCACCACCTGGCGGTCGAAACGGCCAGGGCGCAGCAGCGCCGGGTCGAGTACGTCAGGGCGGTTGGTAGCGGCAATGACGATGATGCCATCGTTCATCTCGAAGCCGTCCATCTCCACCAGCAACTGGTTGAGGGTTTGCTCACGCTCGTCGTGACCGCCACCCATGCCGGCGCCACGGTGGCGACCAACGGCGTCGATCTCGTCGATGAAGATGATGCACGGGGCGTGCTTCTTGGCCTGCTCGAACATGTCGCGAACGCGGCTGGCACCAACACCGACGAACATTTCCACGAAGTCCGAACCGGAAATGGTGAAGAACGGTACTTTTGCTTCGCCCGCGATAGCCTTGGCCAGCAAGGTCTTACCGGTGCCGGGCGGGCCAACCATCAGCACACCGCGCGGGATACGGCCACCCAGGCGCTGGAACTTGCCCGGATCGCGCAGGAACTCGACCAGCTCGCCCACTTCTTCCTTGGCTTCGTCGCAACCTGCAACGTCGGCCAAGGTGGTCTTGACCTGGTCTTCGGACAGCAGGCGTGCCTTGCTCTTGCCGAAGCTCATCGGCCCGCCCTTGCCACCTGCACCGCCTTGCATCTGGCGCATGAAGAACATGAACACGGCAATGATCACCAGGATCGGGAAACTGGCGACCAGCAATTGCGTCCAGATGCTCTGCTGCTCTGGCTGCTTGCCTTCGACAACCACGTGGTTGTCGACCAGGTCACCGATCAGGCCATTGTCGGTAATGGCCGGGCGCACGGTCTTGAAGCTGTCGCCGTCGGCGCGCTTGCCGGTAATGATGTAGCCATCGACGGTCACACGCTCGACCTTGCCATCCTTGACCTGCTGGATGAAGTCGGAATAGTTGAGGGTCTGCGGCTCGTTAGGGCTGGAGAAGTTGTTCATCACTGTCACCAGGACAGCTGCGATGATCAACCACAGGATCAGATTCTTTGCCATGTCGTTCAATTCGCTACCCTCTGAGGCCGGCGCACGACGCAGCCGTGCCTCGCATGATATTCATCGCCCTAACTTACTACATTACCTACGCAGCCGCAGGCACCGTCTGTAACCCTTTGTGAAAGCTAGACTACACGAAGTTCGGACGATCCAGACGGGAGGGCCGATTGGAAATAACTATCGACCACCCGCAGCACGCTGTTCAAACGCCTTTGAAACCTTTGCCCAACAGGTACTGTTCACGGGAACGGTCCCGCGAAGAAGACGGCTTGCGCATTTGCACCTTGTCGAACTTGGTGCGCACATCCTTCAGGTACATATCAAAGCCTTCACCCTGGAAAATCTTGATCAGGAAATCGCCGCCGGGCTTCAGCACGCGGGTTGCCAGATCCAGCGCCAGCTCGCAGAGGAACATGGCGCGCGGCATGTCCACTTCGGGCGTACCACTCATATTGGGGGCCATGTCGGAAATCACAAGGTCTACGTGCGAATCACCGACCGCCGCCAGGATCTGCTGCAGCACTGCATCGTCGGTGAAATCACCCTGGATGAAGGTCACGTCGGGGATCGAGTCCATTTCCAGGATGTCGGAAGCGATCAAGCGCCCCTGGCCACCAATCAGACGACTGGTCACCTGCGACCAGCCCCCTGGCGCCGCGCCGAGGTCGATTACACTCATGCCCGGGCGGATCAGGCGGTCCTTTTCCTGGATCTCCAGCAGTTTGTAGCTCGCACGCGAGCGATAGCCATCCTTCTGCGCCTGTTTGACGAAAGGGTCGTTAAAATGCTCTCGCAGCCAGTTTGCGCTGCTTTTGGAACGTTGTACCACGGGGCACCTCGATGATATGCGTCGTGATTGACTGGGCGGAGCCGGTGGCCCTCGGGTAAAATGCCGGTCAATTTTACAGAATCAGACGGAAAGGGTCAGATTATGCCGCTCAATAACGAGCAGAAGAAGCAATACAAGTCCATTGGTCATGACCTGAAGCCGGTCCTGATCGTTGCCGGGAACGGTCTGAATGAAGGCGTAGTCGCCGAACTGGAGCGCGCGCTGGTCGACCATGAGCTGATCAAGGTCGAAATTCGTTCGGAAGACCGCGAAGAACGTGCCGCCACCATTGCCGAGCTGTGCAAGGCCGGCCGTGCCGAGCTGGTGCAGACCATCGGCAAGAAAGCACTGATCTACCGCAAGAACCCACAGCCGAACAAGCAGCTGTCCAACATCCACCGTTACAAGTAACGGTGGCTCCGGTCAGTGGCGCGATGAACGCGCCCTGACCGGCACCGGCTGGGCCACCAGCACGATGCCGGAAAAGCCCAGCACCAGGAAGCAGAACATCTGCCAGCGCTCGCCCACCGAAATGCCGTAGCGCAAGGTGTAATACCCCACGCAGGCACCGAAGCCGAGCAACAGCATCTGGCCACGGAACTGCCGCCACCAGGCCGCCAGGCCGTCCACCCTTGCCAGCACTGCCAGCTGGGTCAACAAGCCAAGCAACGCCACGCCGATCAACCAGCGGTCGATCTGCCCGGCGATATCCTGCACCAGCAGCGGGGCCAGGCCACTGACCTTGAGCGCAGGCACCAGCCCTACATGGAACACCCACAGGCCACCGACCCAGAAAACCTGGGCCAGTTGCCAGAGGATCCCCTCCAGGGATGGCGCCCGCAGGCGCCGGTCAGATGTGCTTGACTTCGACAATCTCGTACTCGACCGTGCCGCTAGGCGTCTTGACGACGACGGTGTCACCTTCTTCCTTGCCGATGATGGCACGGGCAATGGGTGCGCCGCTCGACAGCTTGCCCTGCTTCACGTCGGCTTCATCTTCGCCGACGATCTGGTAGGTCACCTCTTCATCGGTTTCGGTGTTGGCCAGTACCACGGTGGTACCGAAAATCACCTTGCCGGTGTGAGGGATGGTGGTCACGTCGATCACGACCGAGTTCTGCAGACGGCCTTCAATATCGCGGATACGCGCCTCGACCATGCCCTGCTCTTCACGGGCAGCATGGTATTCGGCGTTTTCCTTGAGGTCGCCCAGTTCGCGCGCTTCACCGATCGCCTGGCTCAGGCGCGGGCGCTCGGTCTTGCTCAGGAACAGGTGCTCCTCTTCCAGGGCGCGAGCGCCCTGGACGGTCATCGGGTACTTGGTAATGCTCATGCTTTCAGTCCTGCATGCAGATCTTGCAGGCGACGAACGGTCTTTTCCGGACCAAATTTCAGCGCCTCGCAGATGGCTTCACCGGCCGCAATGGTAGTGGTGCAGTAAATCTTGTGCTGCAGCGCATTGCGACGAATCGAGTAGGAATCGGCAATCGACTGGCGGCCTTCGGTGGTGTTGATGATCAGCGACACTTCGTCGTTCTTGATCATGTCGACCACGTGCGGGCGGCCTTCGGTCACCTTGTTCACACGGCGCACTTTCAGGCCCGCCGCTTCGATAACCTTGGCGGTGCCAGCAGTTGCAACCACTTCGAAGCCCAGGGCGATCAGGTCGCGGGCAACGCCAGCCACTTGCGGCTTGTCGTCGTCACGCACGCTGATGAACGCGGTACCACCGGTCGGCAGCACTTCGCTGGCACCCATCTGGGCTTTGGCGAACGCTTCACCGAAGGTGTCACCGACACCCATGACTTCACCGGTCGATTTCATCTCAGGGCCGAGGATCGGGTCAACCCCCGGGAACTTGGCGAACGGGAAGACGGCTTCCTTGACGCTGTAGAAGTTCGGGATGATTTCCTGGGTGAAGCCCAGCTCTTTCAGGGTTTTGCCGGCCATTACGCGGGCGGCGATCATAGCCAGGGAAGTGCCGATGCACTTGGACACGAACGGCACGGTACGCGAGGCGCGCGGGTTGACTTCGATCACGTAGATCTTGTCGCCTTGCAGGGCCAGCTGCACGTTCATCAGGCCGACAACGCCCAGCTCCAGGGCCATTTTGGCGACCTGTACGCGGACTTCGTCCTGCACTTCCTTGCTCAGCGAGTAAGGTGGCAGCGAGCACGCCGAGTCACCGGAGTGAACGCCGGCCTGCTCGATGTGCTGCATGATGGCGCCGATCACAACGTCAGTGCCGTCGCACACCGCATCCACGTCCATCTCGATGGCGCAGTTGAGGAAGTGGTCGAGCAGTACCGGGCTGTCGTTCGACACTTGTACCGCTTCACGCAGGTAGCGTTTGAGCTCGTCCAGTTCGTAGACGATTTCCATGGCGCGGCCGCCCAGTACGTACGACGGGCGCACCACCAGCGGGTAACCGATGCTGCCAGCAGCGCGGATAGCTTCTTCTTCGCTGCGCACGGTAGCGTTTGGCGGCTGCAGCAGGTTCAGGCGCTGAACCATCTGCTGGAAGCGCTCACGGTCTTCGGCGCGGTCGATGGCGTCCGGGCTGGTACCGATGATCGGTACGCCGGCTTCTTCCAGGGCACGGGCCAGTTTCAGCGGGGTCTGGCCGCCGTAGTGCACGATCACGCCTTTCGGTTTCTCGACGCGGCACACTTCCAGCACGTCTTCCAGCGTCAGTGGCTCGAAGTACAGGCGGTCGGAGGTGTCGTAGTCGGTGGAGACGGTTTCCGGGTTGCAGTTGACCATGATGGTCTCGTAACCGTCTTCACGCAGCGCCAGGGCGGCGTGCACGCAGCAATAGTCGAACTCGATACCTTGGCCGATACGGTTCGGGCCGCCACCCAGGATCATGATCTTGTCGCGGGTCGACGGGTTGGCCTCGCACTCTTCCTCGTAGGTGGAGTACAGGTAGGCGGTGTCGGTGGCAAACTCGGCGGCGCAGGTGTCGACGCGCTTGTACACCGGGAACACTTCGAGCTTGTGACGGTGACGGCGCAGGTTCTTGTCGGTAATACCCAGCAGCACAGCCAGGCGCTGGTCCGAGAAACCTTTGCGCTTGAGGCGCAGCATCAGGCTCTTGTCGATAGACGACAGGGCCAGGGTCTTGACCTTCTCTTCTTCCTTGATCAGATCTTCCATCTGCACCAGGAACCACATGTCGATGCCGGTCAGGGCAAAGATTTCTTCGCAGGTCATGCCCGAACGCATGGCGTCAGCGACGTACCAGATACGCTCGGCGCCCGGCACAGTCAGCTCGCGCTTGAGGATGCCGGCAGCTTCAGGGCTGGCCAGGTCGACTTTCGGGTCCAGACCACAGGCGCCCACTTCCAGGCCGCGCAGGGCTTTTTGCAGGGACTCCTGGAAGGTGCGGCCGATGGCCATGACTTCACCCACGGATTTCATCTGGGTGGTCAGGCGGGCGTCGGCTTTCGGGAATTTCTCGAAGGCGAAGCGCGGCAGCTTGGTGACGACGTAGTCGATCGACGGCTCGAAGGAAGCCGGGGTGCGGCCGCCAGTGATGTCGTTCTGCAGTTCGTCGAGGGTGTAACCGATGGCCAGCTTGGCGGCGATCTTGGCGATCGGGAAGCCGGTGGCCTTCGAAGCCAGGGCGGACGAACGCGATACACGCGGGTTCATCTCGATGACGACCATGCGGCCGGTGTCTGGGCAGATACCGAACTGCACGTTGGAACCGCCGGTTTCAACACCGATTTCACGCAGCACCGCCAGCGAGGCGTTGCGCATGATCTGGTATTCCTTGTCGGTCAGGGTCTGCGCTGGAGCAACGGTGATCGAGTCACCGGTGTGCACGCCCATCGGGTCGAAGTTTTCGATCGAGCAGACGATGATGCAGTTGTCCTTTTTGTCGCGGACCACTTCCATCTCGTACTCTTTCCAGCCGATCAGCGATTCGTCGATCAGCAGCTCTTTGGTCGGCGACAGGTCCAGACCACGGGTGCAGATTTCTTCGAATTCTTCACGATTGTAAGCGATACCACCGCCAGTGCCACCCATGGTGAACGATGGGCGGATGATGCACGGGAAGCCGAGCTTTTCGAGGACCGCATTGGCCTCTTCCATGCTGTGGGCAATACCGGAGCGCGGGCACTCCAGGCCGATGTCTTTCATGGCCTTGTCGAAGCGCGAACGGTCTTCAGCCTTGTCGATGGTGTCGGCGTTGGCACCGATCATCTCTACGCCGAACTTCTCCAGAACGCCGTGGCGCTCCAGGTCCAGGGCGCAGTTCAGTGCGGTCTGGCCACCCATGGTCGGCAAGACGGCGTCCGGGCGCTCTTTCTCGATGATCTTGGCCACCGACTGCCACTTGATCGGCTCGATGTAGGTGGCGTCGGCCATGGCCGGGTCGGTCATGATGGTGGCTGGGTTGGAGTTCACCAGGATGACGCGGAAACCTTCCTCGCGCAAAGCCTTGCAGGCCTGGGCGCCGGAGTAGTCGAATTCGCAGGCCTGGCCGATCACGATCGGGCCGGCACCGAGAATCAGGATGCTTTTGATGTCTGTACGTTTTGGCATGGTGGTCACTCAAATCCGGGGTCAGTCGGCAAGCCGCTTTGAACAATCTGGGTCAGGCGCTTCCGGGCGCGGCGCGAGCCGGCCCGGGGCCTTGAAGCAGGATGCTCAGCGGCGCTTGGCCATGGCATCGGTGAAACGATCGAACAGTGGCGCGACGTCGGTCGGGCCAGGGCTCGCTTCAGGGTGGCCCTGGAAGCTGAACGCGCTCTTGTCGGTGCGTTCGATACCCTGCAGGGTGCCGTCGAACAGCGACTTGTGGATGGCGCGAACGTTGCCCGGCAGGGTGGCTTCGTCAACAGCAAAACCGTGGTTCTGGCTGGTGATCATGACCACGCCGCTGTCCAGGTCCTGGACCGGGTGGTTGGCACCGTGGTGACCATGGCCCATTTTCACGGTCTTGGCGCCGGACGCCAGGGCCAGCAGCTGGTGGCCGAGGCAGATGCCGAATACCGGAATCTCGGTTTCGAGGATTTCCTTGATCGCCTGGATGGCGTAGTCGCACGGCTCAGGGTCACCCGGGCCGTTGGACAGGAACACGCCGTCCGGGTTGAGCGCCAGCACTTCGCTGGCTGGGGTCTGGGCCGGCACCACGGTCACGCGGCAGCCACGGGCCACCAGCATGCGCAGGATGTTCAGCTTGACGCCGTAGTCGAAGGCAACCACGTGGTACGGCAGGTCGGCAGCTTCGATGGTCGGGTGGCTGTCGGTTTTCAGCTCCCACACGCTGGAGCGCCACTCGTAGCGTTCCTTGGTGGAAACCACCTTGGCCAGGTCCATGCCCTTCAGGCCAGGGAAGCCACGGGCGGCGGCGATGGCGGCTTCTTCGCTGATGTTGTCACCGGCGAGGATGCAACCGTTCTGGGCGCCCTTTTCACGCAGGATACGGGTCAGGCGACGGGTGTCGATGCCAGCGATGGCAACAACGTTGTTGGCCTTGAGGTACTCAGGCAGCGACTGGGTGTTACGCCAGTTGCTGGCCAGCAGCGGCAGGTCACGGATGACCAGGCCAGCGGACCAGACGCGGTTCGACTCGGCATCTTCCGGCGTAGTACCGGTGTTGCCGATGTGCGGATAGGTCAGGGTAACGATTTGCTGCGCGTAGGAAGGGTCTGTAAGGATTTCCTGGTAGCCGGTCATAGCGGTGTTGAATACCACCTCACCAACGGTCTGACCGTCGGCACCGATGGCTTCACCGCGAAAAATACTGCCGTCGGCAAGGGCGAGTATGGCTGGCTTTGTCAAGAAGACCTCCCGTAAATCAAGCATGAAAGGGCGATCGCAGGTTGCAAAAAAGCGGAGTGACGTATGGACACGTCACCCCGCTTTCATGTGCTGAATTCAATTCGCTGCGCGCTTTTAGTGGACACACTAAAGCTGTAGCTTACAGAAAAGTGCGTTTTCGGTCTACCGTAGATGTGTCTCTAAAACACATGATTGCGACAGGGGGTGCCTTGCACCCCATCGCCGGCAAGCCGGCTCCCACATGTCATGCACCCACCCGAAGGTTTGCACGCCCCTGCGGGAGCCGGCTTGCCGGCGATAGGGCCATCACAATCGCTGCAAGCGTCAGCGCAGCTCCAGCACATCCTGCATGTCGTACAAGCCAGCCTCACGCCCATCCAGCCACAGCGCCGCACGCACAGCGCCCTTGGCGAAGGTCATGCGGCTGGACGCCTTGTGCGTGATCTCCAGACGCTCGCCTTCGGCAGCGAACAGCACGGTGTGATCACCCACCACATCGCCGGCACGCACAGTGGCGAAGCCGATGGTCTTGCGATCACGCGCACCGGTCTGCCCTTCGCGACCATACACGGCCACTTCCTGCAGGTTTCGGCCCAGCGCATTGGCAACCACTTCACCCATGCGCAGCGCGGTACCCGACGGCGCATCGACCTTGTGCCGGTGGTGCGCTTCGATGATCTCGATGTCGACATCATCGCCCAGCACCCGCGCGGCCATGTCCAGCAACTTCAGGCTAAGGTTCACACCCACGCTGAAGTTGGCAGCGAAGACGATTGGAATGTCCTTGCCGGCCTCGGCCAACAGCTGCTTCTCTTCAGCTGTAAAACCGGTGGTGCCGATGATCATCGCCTTGCCGTGCTTGCGGCAAAATGCAAGGTTTTTCAGGGTCACCGAAGGGTGAGTGAAGTCGATGAGCACATCGAACTCATCGGCGACCTTGACCAGATCATCGGACAACAGCACACCGATCCGGCCCAGTGCCGCCAGCTCACCGGCGTCAGCCCCGACCAGCGAGCTGTCAGGGCGATCGATCGCCGCCGTCAGGCCGGCACCCGGGGTTTGCTGCACGGCCTCGATCAGGGTCTTGCCCATCCGCCCTGCCGCGCCCATCACTGCAATACGTCGCATAGCCTTTTCCTTGTCAGAGATCGCCGAAGAAGCGCTTCACGCCATCGAACCAGCCACTGGCCTTGGGCGAGTGGGAGCTGTCGCCTTCCAGCGAGTCACGCAGCTCTTCAAGCAGCTCGCGCTGACGGCGGCTGAGGTTGACCGGGGTTTCCACCGCCACACGGCACAGCAGGTCGCCCGCACCACCACCGCGCACCGGCGCCACACCCTTGCCACGCAGACGGAACTGCTTGCCAGTCTGGGTGCCTTCCGGAATTTTCAGCTTCACGCGACCATCGAGGGTCGGCACTTCCAGCTCGCCACCCAGGGCGGCATCGGTGTAGCTGATGGGCACTTCGCAGTACAGGTGCTTGCCATCGCGCTGGAAGATCTCGTGCTCACGCACACTGATCACCACGTACAGGTCGCCAGTCGGGCCACCATGGGTACCGGCCTCGCCCTCGCCCGACAGGCGGATGCGGTCGCCGGTATCGACACCTGCCGGCACCTTGACCGACAGCGTCTTGTATTCCTCGACACGGCCCTCGCCGTGGCACGAGGCGCACGGGTCGGTAATGATCTTGCCCTGGCCATGGCAGCGCGGGCAGGTTTGCTGCACCGAGAAGAAGCCTTGCTGCATGCGCACCTGGCCGATACCACCGCAAGTCGGGCAGGTGGACGGGGTCGAACCCTTCTTGGCACCAGAGCCATCGCAAGGCTGGCAGTTGACCAAGGTAGGCACACGGATGCTGACCGTGGTGCCACGCACCGCTTCTTCCAGGTTCAGCTCCAGGGTGTAGCGCAGGTCGCTGCCGCGCTGGGCACCGCCACGTCCGCCGCCGCGGCCGCCGCCACCAAAGAAGTCGCTGAATACATCACCGAAGATGTCGGAAAAGTTGGCGCCACCGAAACCGGCACCGCCACCGCCCATGCTCGGGTCGACACCGGCATGGCCATACTGGTCGAACGCCGCGCGCTTGCTGGCATCAGACAACACTTCGTAGGCCTCGTTGGCCTCCTTGAACATGTCTTCCGACTCTTTGTCACCCGGATTGCGGTCCGGGTGGTACTTCATCGCCAGACGGCGATAAGCCTTTTTGAGGTCAGCTTCACTGGCGCCGCGCTCGACACCCAGAACCTCATAGTAATCACGCTTGGACATAGGTCATTTGCACCTTGTTGGGCGTCTGGCATCTGCGCCGCGCCGTCAGCACCTGCCTGCGCCACCCAAGGTGGCTGACAGATGCTGTAAAAATTCTCGAATTCCAGATACGCCAACGCGGGAGCAAGCCCCCGCGCGGCGACATCCTACCAGTTCACCGCCAAACGGCGGTGAACTGGCCGACAACATGCAACGATTACTTCTTGTCGTCGCCTTTTACTTCTTCGAACTCGGCGTCAACCACGTCATCGTGCTTGGCTTCCGGCTCGGCCTGCTGCGCGCCACCCTGAGGCTGTTCGGCCGACTGCTCGGCGTACATCTTCTGGGCAACCGGGGCAGAGACCTTGGACAGCTCTTCGACCTTGGCATCGATGGCAGCCTTGTCGTCGCCTTTGACGGCGGCTTCCAGGGCAACCACGGCCGCTTCGATGGCAGTCTTCTCTTCAGCAGTGGCCTTGTCACCCGCGTCAGCGACCATCTTGCGGGTCGAGTGCACCAGCGCGTCACCCTGGTTACGGGCAGCGGCCAGCTCTTCGAACTTGCGGTCTTCCTCGGCGTTGGCCTCAGCGTCACGCACCATGCGCTCGATTTCGTCATCCGACAGGCCGGAGTTGGCCTTGATCACGATCGACTGCGACTTGCCGGTAGCCTTGTCTTTGGCGCTGACGTGCAGGATGCCGTTGGCGTCGATGTCGAAGGTAACTTCGATCTGCGGCACGCCACGTGGAGCCGGTGGAATGTCGGCCAGGTCGAACTTGCCCAGCGATTTGTTCTGCGCGGCCTGCTTACGCTCACCTTGCAGCACGTGAATGGTCACGGCGCCCTGGTTGTCGTCGGCAGTCGAGAACACCTGCGACTTCTTGGTCGGAATGGTGGTGTTCTTCTCGATCAGCGCGGTCATCACGCCACCCATGGTTTCGATACCCAGGGTCAGCGGGCTGACGTCCAGCAGCAGCACGTCTTTCACGTCACCGGCCAGAACAGCACCCTGGATGGCAGCGCCCATGGCGACGGCTTCGTCCGGGTTGACGTCCTTGCGGGCTTCTTTACCGAAGAAGTCAGCAACGGTTTTCTGCACCAATGGCATACGGGTCTGGCCACCGACCAGGATCACGTCGTCGATCTTGCTGGCGTCGATGCCGGCATCTTTCAGGGCGATGCGGCAAGGCTCGATGGTGCGCTGCACCAGCCCTTCAACCAGCGACTCCAGCTTGGCGCGGGAGATTTTAACGTTCAGGTGCTTAGGACCGGTGGCATCTGCAGTGATGTACGGCAGGTTGACGTCGGTCGACTGAGCAGACGACAGCTCGATCTTGGCCTTCTCGGCAGCTTCCTTCAGGCGCTGCATGGCCAGCGGGTCGCCCTTCAGGTTCATGCCGGACTCTTTCTTGAACTCTTCGACCAGGTAGTCGATCAGCAGCATGTCGAAGTCTTCGCCACCCAGGAAGGTGTCGCCGTTGGTAGCCAGTACTTCGAACTGGTGCTCACCGTCGACCTCGGCGATTTCGATGACCGAAACGTCGAAGGTACCGCCACCCAGGTCATAAACGATGACAGTGTGGTCGCCCTTGGCCTTGTCCATGCCGTAGGCCAGCGCAGCAGCGGTCGGTTCGTTGATGATGCGTTTTACGTCCAGGCCAGCGATGCGGCCGGCGTCTTTGGTCGCCTGACGCTGGCTGTCGTTGAAGTAGGCCGGAACGGTGATGACCGCTTCGGTAACCGGCTCGCCGAGGTAGTCTTCGGCGGTTTTCTTCATCTTTTTCAGCACTTCGGCGCTGATTTGCGGCGGTGCCATTTTCTGGCCGTTCACTTCGACCCAGGCGTCACCGTTGTCAGCCTTGGCGATTTTGTACGGAACCAGCTCGATGTCTTTCTGCACGACCTGCTCTTCGAAGCGGCGGCCGATCAGGCGCTTTACCGCGAACAGGGTGTTGTGCGGGTTGGTCACAGCCTGGCGCTTGGCCGACTGACCTACCAGGATTTCGCCATCGTTGGCGTAGGCCACGATCGAAGGGGTGGTACGCGCACCTTCGGCGTTTTCGATGACTTTGACGTTACCGTTTTCCAGGATGGAGACGCACGAGTTGGTGGTCCCCAGGTCGATACCGATGATTTTGCCCATGTTAACTCTCCCGAAACTTGAATTTGGTAGCAGCGACTACTTTGGCCAACTGCGGTAATACTTGAAGGCTTGACACCTAGATGGGGTTGCCCAGACGGATTTCAAGCCTTTTCATTGATCGAGGGTTGCGCCGCGCTCGGCGCCTTGCTGACCACCACCATGGCGGGGCGCAGCAGGCGGCCGTTCAGCAGGTAACCCTTCTGGAACACATTCAGCACGCTGTTTGGCTCGACTTCGCCGTTTTCCTGCATGGCCATGGCCTGGTGGTGCTCAGGGTTGAACGGCTGGCCGTGCGGGTCGACAGCTTCAAGGTTGTAGCGCTTGAGGGTGTCCTGGAACATTTTCAGGGTCAGCTCGACACCTTCGCGGATCTGCTTGACGTGCTCATCGTCGGCACTGGAGTGGGTCAGCGCCAGCTCCAGGCTGTCGATCACCGGCAGCAGGTCGCTGGAGAACTTTTCCAGAGCGAACTTGTGGGCTTTCTCCACATCCTGCTCGGCACGACGGCGCACGTTCTGCACGTCGGCAACGGCGCGCAGCGCCTGGTCCTTGGCTGCGGCCAGCTGTTCCTCGAGCTCCAGAACACGGGTGTCAGCTGCAGTGCCTGCACCGGTTTCTTCCACGTTAAGGTCTTTCTCGTTCAGCTGTTCATCAGCCATGGGGTCTCTCCTGCGCAATTTTGTGGACTGCGAGCCAGGCTCGCCTGTGATGTCGGCTATATGGGGCCGGAAAAACCAGCTTCAAGGGGCAAGGTGGTTTTCCAGGCTGCAACAGAATCTGCCAAGGGGCATTGGCAGGCCTGAAAAAAGTACTGTATAAATAACCAGACCTGACTTTCGGGAGCCGCCCCTCATGCTGGTGCACCTGTCCATTCACAACTACGCCATCGTCGAGCACCTCGACCTCGAAATTGCCCGCGGCATGTCCGTCATCACGGGCGAGACCGGTGCCGGCAAATCGATCATGCTCGACGCCCTGGGCCTGGCCCTGGGCGACCGGGCTGACAGTGGCGTGGTGCGCCCTGGCACCGACAAGGCAGACATCCTCGCCACCTTCGACCTGGTAGACATCCCCGAGGCCCACGCCTGGCTGGCCGAACGCGACCTGGACAACGACGGGCTGTGCATCCTGCGTCGGGTCATCACCGCCGAAGGCCGCAGCCGCGGCTACATCAATGGCACGCCGTGCCCGCTGGGCGACCTCAAGGCGCTGGGCGAGCTGCTGATCGATATCCACAGCCAGCACGAGCACCAGTCGCTGCTCAAGACTGACACCCACCGCCGCCTGCTCGACGAGTACGCCGGCGCCGTCGACCTGGCCCGCCAGGTGCATCTGGCCGCCAAGCGCTGGAACCAGACCCGCCTGGAGCTGGAGCGGCTGTCCAATTCAGGTGACGAGCAGCGCGCCCGCCATCAGTTGCTCAGCTACCAGCTGGAAGAGCTGGACAACCTCGGCCTGGGCGAGCACGAGCTGGAGCAACTGGAGCAGGAGCACAAGAACCTGACCAGCGCCGAAGCGCTGTTCGGCATTTGTCGCCAGGTGATCGACCAGTGCAGTGAAAGCGATTCGGGCAACGTGCTTAGCGCCCTCACCACCAGCCTCAACCGGCTGGGCGCTGCCACCCATTCGCCCAAGGCCTTGGGCGAAGCCGCCAACCTTATTGCCAGCGCGCAGATCCAGGTAGAAGAAGCCGTGGGCGAGCTCAACCGCTTCCTCGACAACTTCGACGCCGACCCCATGCGCCTGCAGGCTTTGGAAGAACGCCTCGACACCATCTATACACTGGCGCGCAAACACCGCGTGCACCCCACTGAACTGCCTCACCTGCAGCAACAGCTGATGGAAGAAATCGAAGGCCTGAACGCCAGTGACGAGTCGATCGAACGGCTGGGCGAAGAGCTGGCGGCTTTCGCACACCACTATAAAGAGCGCGCCCGCGAGCTCAGCGCCCTGCGCCAGCAAGCCGCGCAGCAACTGGCGGGCGCCGTCGAGCAGGAAATCCAGCGCCTGGGCATGCCCGGCGGGCGTTTCCGCATCGAGCTGACGCCCACCGAGGGGGCAGACCTGTCACCGCATGGCCTGGAGCAGATCGAACTGCTGGTCAGCGCCAACCCCGGCCAACCGCTGAAGGGCTTGGCAAAGGTGGCTTCGGGTGGCGAACTGTCACGTATCAGCCTGGCGATCCAGGTGATTACCGCCCAGACATCGCGCATTCCTACCCTGGTGTTCGACGAAGTCGACGTGGGTATCGGCGGCCCTACTGCCGAAATTGTCGGCCAGTTGTTGCGCCGCTTGGGCGAGCGCGGCCAGGTGCTGACCGTGACTCACTTGCCACAGGTTGCGGCGCAAGGGCATCACCACTTGTTTGTGCACAAGGTGCGTAACAGCGACACCACCCACACCGCCGTGGCCAGCCTGGGCAAGCGCGAGCGGGTCGAGGAAGTGGCACGGATGCTGGGCGGCATTGACCTGACCAAGGAATCCCTGGCGCATGCGCGCAAGATGGTGGTTTCTGGCAAGGCTTGATGCTACCTGCACTGGCCCTATCGCCGGCAAGCCAGCTCCCACAGGGTGACCACAGGACCTGAAATACGTGGTGTACCTGTGGGAGCTGGCTTGCCGGCGATAGGGCCAGTGCAGGCAACCCAATTAATCTGCCCGAAGCAGAAAGCACAAAGGCGACCCGAAGGTCGCCTTTGTCATTCATAACGATAAAAAATCGTTACTTCTTCTTACGCACATACAGGACCAGATTGTGGTCCACCAGCTCGAAGCCATGCTCGGCTACGATTTCGCGCTGGCGCTTCTCGATTTCGGCATCCATGAATTCGATGACTTCACTGGTCTCCACGTTCACCATATGGTCATGGTGACCGCCATCGGCCAGCTCGAACACTGCGTGACCGCCGTCGAAGTTGTGGCGAACCACCAGACCCGCTGCTTCGAACTGGGTCAGCACGCGATAGACGGTGGCCAGGCCTACGTCCTCGCCTGCTTCCATCAGTGCCTTGTAAACATCCTCGGCACTCATGTGACGCTGCTCGGTGGAATCGAGCATCTGAAGGATCTTGACTCGAGGCAGGGTCACCTTGAGACCGGCTTTGCGCAATTCGCTATTTTCAACCATGGTCAGCTTTCTCGCCGATGCTGCTTCGCAGCTTCTCTTAATACGGGTATGATCGGGGTTTACGTTGTCCAGCCAAGATAGTGGAAGTCGCCCACCGATGCAAAACACCAAGCTCTTGCTAACCAGCCTCACCCTAGTGGGACTGCTCGCACTCGCCGGTTGCTCGTTTCCCGGGGTTTACAAAATCGACATCCAGCAGGGCAATGTCGTCACGCAGGACATGATAGACCAATTACGCCCGGGAATGACCCGACGGCAAGTAAGGTTTATCATGGGCAACCCGCTGATTCAGGACACCTTCAACACCAATCGTTGGGATTACCTGTACAGCCTGCAGCCTGGCGGCGGTAAACGCCAGCAAGAGCGCATGAGCATCTTCTTCAACGAAAGCGACCAACTGGTCAGCTTGTCTGGCGACTTCATGCCAGGCGTCAGCCGCGACCAGGAAATCCTCGGTGGCAGCGGCGACACCTCGGTCAGCCCAGCCAGCGAGCCAGGCCAGACAGAGCAACCAGCGGCCCAGCCAGAAGAAAAACCGGCCAAGCCAGGCTCGGTGGAAGAATCCATCCAGCGCGAAATCGACACCATCGAGGCCACCCCGGTCCCGACCCCCGCACCGCTGGAAACC
This sequence comes from Pseudomonas sp. BP01, assembly GCF_022760795.1. Classification (NCBI taxonomy): domain Bacteria; kingdom Pseudomonadati; phylum Pseudomonadota; class Gammaproteobacteria; order Pseudomonadales; family Pseudomonadaceae; genus Pseudomonas; species Pseudomonas sp. BP01. Next base: position 8,297 of record NZ_JAFBKA010000045.1, on the reverse strand, counting down.
CGCTAAACCGGAACAGCAGATGCAAAAAAAGCCCGGACCTGGTCCGGGCTTTTTGTTTGCGGGCTATGCGTCAGGCATTCAATTGCTTTGCACGTTGGCAGAACGCATCGACCAGGGTGTTGGCCGCCTGATTGAACAGCGGGCCCAACGTGGCGCGCACAATCGGCCCGGCATAATCGAAGGACAGGTCCAGGCTGATCTTGCAGGCCTTTTCACCCAGCGGCTTGAACACCCACACGCCATGCAGCTGCGTGAACGGCCCTTCCTCCAGGTTCATCTCGATAGACTGGCCCGGCACCAGCACGTTACGCGTGACGAAGTACTGGCTCATGCCGCCTTTGGCCACCTCCAGCTTGGCATGCATGTGCGTATCGCTGGCGTCGATCACCGTCGAGGCCGAGCACCACGGCAGAAACTCTGGGTAGCTGGCCACATCGTTGACCAGATCGTAGAGCGCCTGGGCGGGGTATGGCAGCAGGGCGGAGCGTTGAATATGGGTAGTCATCCAGGCGTCACTTCCAAGGCTGGGTGGCGACGCTTCGCAGCGTGCCGAAAACAGGTTCTGTGCGTATGACAGGGTTGGTATTGTCCGGTATTCATTCCGGTGGCTCAAGCACACCGAAATCCCATAGCGGACGACGCGCGGACTTGCCTATAATGCCGCCCCTATGGCTAAGCAAAAAAAACATCCGACCGGGACCATCGCGCAAAATAAAAAAGCGCGACACGATTACTTCATCGAACACAAGTTCGAGGCCGGGCTGGTCCTGTCCGGCTGGGAAGTAAAAAGCCTGCGAGCTGGCAAGGCGCACCTCGTTGACAGTTACGTGCTGCTCAAGGACGGTGAGGCCTGGCTGTTCGGCAGCCACATCACCCCGCTGACCACCGCCAGCACCCACGTCATCGCAGACCCTATCCGCACCCGCAAGCTGCTGCTGAACAAGCGCGAGCTCGAGCGGCTGGAAGCGGCTGTGGCGCAAAAGGGCTACACCTGCGTGGCGTTGTCGCTGTACTGGAGCAAGCACCTGATCAAGTGCGAAATTGCACTGGGCAAGGGCAAGAAGGAATACGACAAGCGCGACACCGTGCGCGAACGCGATTCCAACCGCGAGCTGCAGCGGGTTGTGCGGAACAAGGGCAAGGAAGACTAATCGGTCTTAAGCCTGTTCCGGCCTCTTCGCGGGCACGCCCGCTCCCACAGGGACCGGCGCCAGGTTCAACCCCGGCGCCTACCTTGTGGGAGCGGGCGTGCCCGCGAAGAATCCAGCACCGATCTCAGCGCCCGCTGCGCCGCTCTGCCCGCGCCACCCGCTGCGCCTCTTCGTGCGCCTCTTGCAGCACTTCCTGCACATACAGAATGTGCCGGCTGGACACCTCCCGCGCATCCTCCGCCCTGCCCTCGACAATCGCCAGGTACAGCTCCCGGTGCTGACTGATCAGCATGTCCCGGGTTTCGGTCCGTTGCTGGTACATGCCACCAATGTTGGTCACCACGTTGCGCTTGAGCAGGTCGAACAAACCACGAATGGTGTGCAGCAGCACCGCGTTATGGCTGGCCTCGGCAATCGCCAGGTGAAAGCGCGCATCGGCCACACCCTCCTCTGCCCGAGTGACTTCATCGACCCGGGTGTAGCAGTCCTGCAACGCATCGAAGGCCGCCTTCAAACGTGCCCGGTCCGGCTCGGTGGCACGCTGGGCAGCGTAATAGGCACACGACGCCTCCAGGGTATGGCGAAATTCAAGCAGGTCGCGCTGCGCCTCGGCACTGTGCTCGAGCAACTGCAGCAGCGGGTCGCTAAACGTAGAACCCAGTGACTCGGCCACAAAATTGCCCCCGCCCTGGCGGCTGACCAGCAGCCCCTTGGCCACCAGTTTCTGGATCGCCTCACGCAGTGACGGGCGGGACACGCCGAACTGCTCGGCAAGGGCGCGCTCGGCCGGCAGCCGCTGCCCAGAGGTCAGCGTGCCTTCCAGAATCATCCCTTCCAACCGATCGACAATGTCGTCGGACAGGCGCCGTTGGCGGACCTGATCAAAAACCATCACATGTTCTCCACAAACCCCCGGCAAATTTCAGGGGCGCCTATTCTCGCCGATCCAGGCCGCGCAAACACCCATCAAGCCGCGATTTTGCCAGCGCATCAGGCGCCCGCTCATCGGCACGCGACCAAAGTTTTGCACAGGACAAATTGACACACCCACGACAGCGCTTTTAACCTAGCGACCAGCCATTGTAAATTGGTCTTACCAATTATCCAATGCCAGTGCTGACCAACAACAATTAGGGGCCACCCCATATGCAAACCTGGCAACAACTCTATAGCCCGCTTGGTAGTCTTGGCCTGTCCGCACTGGCGGCAGTCATCCCTATCGTGTTCTTCTTCCTTGCCCTCGCCGTGTTCCGCCTGAAAGGCCACGTAGCGGGCAGCATCACCCTCGCGCTGTCGATTTTGGTGGCGATCTTTGCCTTCCAGATGCCTGTCGACATGGCCCTCGCTGCCGCAGGTTATGGCTTCCTCTACGGCCTCTGGCCGATTGCCTGGATCATCGTGGCCGCGGTGTTCCTGTACAAACTCACGGTCAAGAGTGGCCAGTTCGAAGTGATCCGCAGCTCGGTGCTGTCGATTACCGACGACCAGCGCCTGCAAGTGCTGCTGATCGGCTTCTGCTTCGGTGCCTTCCTCGAAGGCGCGGCGGGCTTCGGCGCCCCCGTGGCAATCACTGCCGCGCTGCTGGTGGGCCTGGGCTTCAACCCGCTGTACGCCGCCGGCCTGTGCCTGATCGCCAACACCGCACCCGTGGCCTTCGGCGCCCTGGGCATCCCGATCATCGTGGCCGGCCAGGTCACCGGCATCGACGCCTTCCACATCGGCGCCATGACCGGCCGCCAGCTGCCGCTGCTGTCGCTGTTCGTACCGTTCTGGCTGGTGTTCATGATGGACGGCCTGCGTGGCGTGAAAGAAACCTGGCCTGCCGCCCTGGTCGCCGGCCTGAGCTTCGCCGTCACCCAGTACTTCACGTCGAACTTCATCGGCCCTGAGCTGCCCGACATCACCTCGGCGCTGGCCAGCCTGATCTGCCTTACCCTGTTCCTGAAAGTCTGGCAGCCAAAGCGTTCGTTCAGCGAAGCCAAAGGCAGCGTCGGCGCAGCCGTTGTGCAGCCAAGTGGCAGCCAGCCTAGCCCTTACAGCTTTGGCGAAATCTTCAAGGCCTGGTCGCCGTTCCTGATCCTGACCGTACTGGTCACCATCTGGACCCTGAAGCCGTTCAAGGCAGCGTTCGCCCCGGGCGGTGCGATGTACAACTTCGTGTTCAACTTCGCCATCCCGCACCTCGACCAGCTGGTGATCAAGACCGCACCGATCGTTGCCGCGCCAACCGCCATGCCAGCGGTGTTCAAGCTCGACCCAATCTCTGCCACCGGCACCGCGATCTTCCTCTCGGCGCTGATCTCCATGGCGGTGCTGAAGATCAACTTCAAAACTGGTCTGACCACTTTTAAAGAGACCTTCTGGGAGCTGCGCTGGCCCATCCTGTCCATCGGCATGGTGCTGGCCTTCGCCTTCGTCACCAACTACTCGGGCATGTCCTCGACCATGGCCCTGGTACTGGCCGGCACCGGCGCCGCGTTCCCGTTCTTCTCGCCGTTCCTTGGCTGGCTGGGCGTGTTCCTGACCGGCTCGGACACCTCGTCCAACGCCCTGTTCAGCTCGCTGCAGGCCACCACCGCACACCAGATCGGCGTCAGCGACACCCTGCTGGTAGCGGCCAACACCAGCGGCGGCGTGACCGGCAAGATGATCTCGCCGCAGTCCATTGCCGTGGCCTGCGCCGCCACCGGCCTGGTGGGCAAGGAATCCGACCTGTTCCGCTTCACCGTCAAGCACAGCCTGTTCTTTGCCACCATCGTGGGCCTGATCACCTTGGTGCAGGCTTACTGGCTGACCGGCATGCTGGTTCATCACTAAAGTGAAAGGGGCCGGGCGCCATCGCGCGCCCGGCACTCCCCACAAGCAACGCTGCGAGAATCCATGATCATTTCTGCCTCTACCGACTATCGCGCCGCGGCCCAACGCAAGCTGCCTCCCTTCCTGTTCCACTACGCCGATGGCGGCGCCTACGCCGAGCACACCTTGCGCCACAACGTGTCGGACCTGGCCGGCATTGCCCTGCGCCAGCGCGTGCTGAACAACATGTCCGAGCTCAGCCTGGAAACCAAGCTGTTCGACGAAACCCTGAGCATGCCGGTAGCCCTGGCCCCGGTCGGCCTCACCGGCATGTACGCCCGCCGTGGCGAAGTGCAGGCGGCGCGTGCAGCGGCGGCCCACGGCATCCCGTTCACCATGTCTACCGTGTCGGTGTGCCCGATCGAAGAAGTGGCCCCGGCCATCGACCGGCCGATGTGGTTCCAGCTGTACGTGCTGAAGGACCGCGGCTTCATGCGCAACGCCCTGGAGCGGGCCAAGGCCGCCGGGGTCAAGACCCTGGTGTTCACAGTCGACATGCCCGTACCCGGCGCCCGCTACCGCGATGCCCACTCGGGCATGAGCGGCCGCAACGGCCCGCTGCGCCGCGTGCTGCAAGCCATGACCCACCCCGAGTGGGCGTGGGATGTGGGGGTGATGGGCCGCCCGCACGACCTGGGCAACATCTCCAAGTACCGCGGCAACCCCACCGGCCTGGCCGACTACATCGGCTGGCTGGGCAACAACTTCGACCCGTCCATCTCCTGGAAAGACCTGGAGTGGATCCGCGAGTACTGGGACGGCCCGATGATCATCAAGGGCATTCTGGATGCCGATGACGCCCGCGATGCGGTCAAGTTCGGCGCCGACGGCATCGTGGTATCCAACCACGGCGGCCGCCAGCTCGATGGCGTGCTGTCCAGCGCCCGCGCCCTGCCGGCCATTGCCGACGCCGTCAAAGGCGACCTGAAGATTCTGGCCGACTCCGGCATCCGCAGTGGCCTCGACGTGGTGCGCATGATCGCCCTGGGCGCCGACACCGTACTGATCGGCCGCGCCTTCCTCTACGCCCTTGCCGTGCACGGCCAGGCCGGGGTGAAAAACCTGCTTGAGCTGTTCGAGAAGGAAATGCGCGTGGCCATGGTGCTGACCGGCGCCAAGTCGATCAGCGAGATCACCCGCGACTCGCTGGTACGCGAACTGGGCGCCTGACCGCCTGCAAGAAACACCGCCTGATTGACCCGGGGCATGTGGTGCACAGACGCCACAGCCCCGCGAGGAGACTGCATGAGCTTGCCCGCCGCGTTCCTGCGTGATGCCGAGCGCCTGATACCCGCCGAACGCCGCTTCGACGACCCCACGTCCACCCTGGCCTTTGGCACCGACGCCAGCTTCTACCGGCTGATCCCCAAGCTGGTGGTGCGCGTCGAGTCCGAGGACGAAGTGGTCGGCCTGATCAAACTGGCCCAGCGCGAGCGGGTGCCGGTCACCTTCCGCGCCGCCGGCACCAGCCTGTCTGGCCAGGCCATCACCGACTCGGTGCTGATCGTGCTCGGCGATAACTGGAACGGCCGCGAAATCCGTGGCCAGGGCGAGCAGATCCGCCTGCAGCCAGGCGTGATCGGCGCCCAGGCCAACGCCTGGCTGGCCCCCTTCGGGCGCAAGATCGGCCCCGACCCGGCCTCGATCAACGCCTGCAAAATTGGTGGCATCGTTGCCAACAACGCCAGCGGCATGTGCTGCGGCACCGCGCAGAACACCTACCACACCCTGGCCGGCCTGCGCCTGGTGCTGGCCGACGGCACCCGCCTGGACAGCGAAGACCCGGCCAGCGTCGCCGCCTTTGCCAGCAGCCACGCCGAGCTGCTGGCATCGCTGGCCCGCCTGGCCCGCGAGACCCGCGCCAACACCGCGCTGGCCGAGCGCATCCGGCACAAATACCGGCTGAAGAACACCACCGGCCTGTCGCTGAACGCCCTGGTGGACTACGACCAGCCGCTGGACATCCTGCAGCACCTGCTGGTCGGTTCCGAAGGCACGCTGGGCTTCATCAGCGCCGTCACCTACAACACCGTACCCGACCACCCGCACAAGGCCAGCGCCCTGCTGGTGTTCCCCAGCGTCGAAAGCTGCTGCCGCGCGGTGCCCGTGCTCAAGCAGCAGCCGGTTTCTGCCGTGGAACTGCTCGACCGCCGCAGCCTGCGCTCGGTGCAGAACATGCCCGGCATGCCGCTGTGGGTAAAAGGCCTGTCAGACAACGCCTGCGCCCTGCTGATCGAGTCCCGCGCCGCCAGCCAGAGCCTGCTGCACGAACAACTGCACCAGGTGATGGCCTCGATCGCCGACTTCCCGCTGGAACAGCAGGTGGACTTCAGCGAAGACCCAGCCGTGTACAACCAGCTGTGGAAAATCCGCAAGGACACCTTCCCCGCCGTCGGCGCCGTGCGCCAGACCGGCACCACGGTGATCATCGAGGACGTGACCTTCCCCGTCGAGCAACTGGCAGAAGGCGTCAACCGCCTGATCCTGCTGTTCGACAAGCACCGCTACGACGAAGCGATCATTTTCGGCCATGCGCTGGAAGGCAACCTGCACTTCGTCTTCACCCAAGGCTTCAACAGCGCCGCGGAAGTCGCCCGTTACCAGGCGTTCATGGACGACGTGGCGCAACTGGTGGCCGTGGAATTTGGCGGTTCGCTAAAAGCCGAGCACGGCACCGGGCGCAACATGGCCCCGTTCGTGGAGCTGGAATGGGGCCATGACGCCTACCAGCTGATGTGGAAGCTCAAGCGCCTGCTCGACCCCAACGGCATCCTCAACCCCGACGTGGTGCTAAGCGAAGACCCCGACATCCACCTGAAAAACCTCAAGCCGCTGCCAGCCGCCGACGAAATCGTCGACAAGTGCATCGAGTGCGGCTTCTGCGAACCGGTGTGCCCGTCCAAGGGGCTTACCCTCAGCCCACGCCAGCGCATTGTCATGTGGCGTGACATCCAGGCCAAGCAACGCGCCGGCATCGACACCCGCGAACTGATGCAGACCTACCAGTACCAAGGCATCGACACCTGCGCCGCCACCGGCCTGTGCGCCCAGCGCTGCCCGGTCGGCATCAACACCGGCGAGCTGGTGAAAAAGCTGCGCAGCCAGGCCGCCGAGCACAACAAGACCGCCGACTGGCTGGCCGACCACTTCCACACCGCACTGGGTGGCGCCCGCCTTACCCTCACAGCCGCCAACACTGCACGCAAGCTGCTCGGCGCCCCGCGCCTGGGCCGCCTGAGCGCCTCGCTGAGCAAAGCCAGCAAAGGCCGCCTGCCCCAGTGGACCCCGGCCATGCCACAACCCCTGCGCCCGATCAGCTTCGGCCCGGCCAGCCACGACGCCCGCCCCCGCGTGGTGTACCTGGCCGCCTGCGTGTCACGGGTGATGGGCCCGGCCTATGCCGACCGCGAGCAAAGCTCGCTGCTGGACAAAACCCGCGCCCTGCTGGAAAAGGCCGGCTACCAGGTGGTGTTCCCCGACAACGCCGACAGCCTGTGCTGCGGCCAGCCCTTCGCCTCCAAGGGTTACCCCGAACAGGCCGAGCACAAGCGCCAGGAGCTGATCGCTGCCCTGCTGCACGCCAGCCGCGGCGGCCTTGACCCGATCTACTGCGACACCAGCCCCTGCACCCTGCGCCTGGTGCAAGACCTGGGCGAAACCCGGCTGGACCTGTACGACCCGGTGCGCTTCATCCGCACCCACCTGCTCGACCGCCTGGAGTTCACCCCCCAGGACGAGCCGGTGGCCGTGCACGTGACCTGCAGCACCCAGCACCTGGGCGAAAGCCAGGCCTTGATTGACCTGGCGCGGCGTTGCAGCAAACAGGTGGTAATCCCCGAAGGCATCCATTGCTGCGGGTTTGCCGGTGACAAAGGCTTCACCACCCCCGAGCTCAACGCCCACTCGCTGCGCAGCCTGAAGGATGCCGTGCAGTATTGCAGCGAAGGCATCTCCACCAGCCGCACCTGCGAAATAGGCCTGTCGAGCCACAGCGGCATCGACTACCACGGCTTGGTCTACCTGGTAGACCGCGTCACCCGCCCACGCAGCATCTAAAGGCAGACACCCTCACCTTGTAGGAGCGGCCTTGTGTCGCGATCGGGCCGCAAAGCGGCCCCAGGTTCTCAGCAGCGATGCATAGATCCCCGGGGCTGCTCTGCAGCCCTTTCGCGACACAAGGCCGCCCCCACAGGTACAGCGCACCCCCGAGCCAAGCACGATCCCCGTAGGAGCGGCTTCAGCCGCGAACACCGGCAAAGCCGGTGCCATCCCCCCCAATACCGCCCCTGT
>NZ_JAFBKA010000044.1:0-46665 GCF_022760795.1 Pseudomonas sp. BP01 | reverse complement strand
CTTCGCGGGTAAACCCGCGAAGAGGCCGGTACAGGCAATAATCAGCTACGGGCCAACCGCCCGCTCACATAGTGGGCCACATCATTGAACCCCGGCGTCGATGCATGCCCCGGCGTCACCAGCGAGTCAATGAACGCTTCATCCTCCGCCGTGATCTTCACCGCCAATGCACCACCATAGGTATCCCACTGTTCCTCGGTACGCGGCCCGACAATCGCCGAACTCACCGATTGGTTGTTCAGCACCCAGGCAATGGCAAACTCGACAATTCCCACGCCCTTGGCCCCTACATAACCCTGGATCTGCCGGGCGATAGCCAGCGACTCCTGGCGCCATTCCACCTCCATGATGCGCTTGTCCTGGCGCCCGGCGCGGCTGCCGGCATCGGGCACAGCCCCCGGCGCATACTTGCCACTGAGTACGCCTCGGGCCAATGGGCTGAATGGCACCACGCCCAGCCCGTGTGCGGCGGCTGCAGCAAGCTGCTCCGGCTCGGCCTGGCGGTTGACGATGTTGTACAGCGGCTGGCTGACCACGGGCTTGGGCACACCCAGTCGCTCGGCAATGTGGCAGACCTCGGCAATGCGCCAGCCACGGAAGTTGGACACGCCCCAGTAGCGGATCTTGCCCTGGCGCAGCAGGTCGCCAATGGCCTGTACGGTCTCTTCCAGCGGCACCTTGTGGTCTTCGCGGTGCAGGTAGTAGATATCCAGATAGTCCATGCCCATGCGCGTCAGTGTGGCTTCCAACGCGTTGAAGATGTGCTTGCGCGACAACCCGCTGCGGTTTGGCAGGCCGTCGGCCGGGCCGAAACCAACCTTGCTGGCGACGATCCAGTCCTGGCGATGGCGCGCCACTGCTTCACCGACGATTTCTTCCGAACGCCCGGCGTTGTAAACGTCGGCGGTGTCGATGAAGTTGACGCCCTGGTCCCAAGCCTTGTCGATGATGCGCAGGGCGTCCTCGGTGCTGGTCTGCTCGCCGAACATCATGCTGCCCAGGGTAAGGGCGGAAACCTGCAGGCCACTGTGGCCGAGAGGGCGGTAGATCATGCGCGTTGGTCCTTTTGCAGTCGGCTGATCCACCTGTTTTACACACAACCGGGGCGCTTTGAAAGGCGGCTTTCAGCCAATCAGCGCGATCGCCTCCTGCAGGCTCAAGGGGCGCTTCAGGCGCTGCGAAAGCGTCGCCATGGCATCGGAGTAACCCTTGGCGATTACGGCCTCGACCTGTTCATCCACACACTGAAGGGCAATGAAATCGCCGTGTTCCGGCTCACCGACGAACTCGATCCGGTTCCACTCCCGCGCATGGCCGAGCACTTCATAGGTGCGGCCGTGCTGGTAGGTCCAGAAGAATGGCACGTCGGCGTAGCGGCGCTGCTCGCCGAGCATGTTGCCGGCGGCGATCACCCCGTGTTGCTGGGCCAGGCGCCAGTGCTCGATGCGTACCGGGCGCCCTGAGAGCGGGAAAGTAGCGATGTCACCTGCGGCCCACAAACCGTCAGCGGCGCGCAGTTCGGCATCGACCCGCAACGAGTTGTCCTCGTTCAGCTGCACGCCCTGAAGGAAGGCGGTGGCCGGTTTCACGCCGGTGCCGAGCAGTACCAGTGGCGTCTGCAGGCGTTCACCGTTGGCCAGCAGCACCGCTTCGACTTTGTCCTGGCCTTCGAACCGCTGGACCTCAGTGGGGCCATGAAAGGTGACCCCTTTGCGCTCATGTAATGCGCGGATGCTGCGCCCGATGCGATCACCTAGCTGCTTGGCAAGCGGGACCTCATGGCGAGTCACCACGTGCACCTGAACCCCGTACTTGCTCAGGGCCGAGGCTGCTTCCAGGCCGATGAAGCCGTCACCCACGATCACCGCCGGCTGGCCGGGTTCGGCTGCGTCGAGCAACCGTGCGGCATCCTCACGCGAGCGCAAGGTGAGTACGCCGGGCAAGTCGACGCCGGGGATGTCGGGGCGCAGTGCTTTGCCGCCGCTGGCGAGCAGGCAGCCGTCGTAACCGATCTGTTGGCCATCGGCCAGCATCAGTTGGCGTTTGTGACTGTTCAAGGTGCGCACCTTACCGTGCTTGCGCTCCAACTGCCCCTTGCGCAGGGCATCGGCTTCGAGCAACGCCGGCACTTCATCCGGCGTCATCTGCCCGGCAATCACGAATTTGCTCAGCGCGGTGCGGTCGTAGGCCGGTTGGCGTTCCTGGTCGATCCATACCAGCCGGCCAGCGAAGCCATGGGCCAGCAGGGTCGCAACCGCGGCGCTGCCAGCCGCACCGGCACCGACCACAACGAAGCAGCGGGCGTCGCTGTGCCTGGGTGGCTCGATGGGTGGCAGAGGCTGGTCGTCTACCCAGACTTCATCGTCCTTCACCCAAGCCTTGTAGCGGCGCAGGTCAGCCAGCGCTGGTGGTTCGCAGACCACCCCGTCATCGACGGCGAATGCAGCCTTGTGCCAAGGGCAGACCAGCAAGCCGCCGCATACCACGCCTTCGTCCAGTGGGGCACCTGCGTGGGGGCAGTTGCCCTGGTAGGCATGAACCTGATCGCCCTGGCGAATGATGATGAGCTCTTCATTGCCGGCCTGAACGCGCAAGGGCCTGTGTTCGTCGAGTTGGGCCAGAGGGGCCACGGCGTGCTGGGTCATGGGGTTCTCCAAAGGGCCTTTGGAACCATTTGACGCCTGGGGTAGGGAGGGGATGCGTTGAACCGACGATCGGTGGAGGAGGGAGATGTTGGGTGGCCTGGCGGGCCTCTTCGCGGGTGAACCCGCTCCCACAGGATCATCACAGGCCAGGACATTGCGGTTTCCGTGTGGGCCCCCACAGGGTCACCACAGACTCGAAGGCTGTGGCATGCCTGTGGGAACGGGCTCACCCGGCAGCAGGCTCAACTGGCCCGTGCAGAACTCAGCGCACCCGACCGCGTGACACGCAGGGCCACCAGGCTACCCAGCACGATCAATGCCGCCAGCGAATACAGCGCGGCATCGGTGGAACCGGTCTGGTCCTTGATGAACCCCACCAGGTACGGGCTGAGGAAGCCTGCCATCTGCCCCACGGAGTTGATGATCGCCAGGCCGGCAACGGCTGTACCGGCGCTGAGCAGGGCGGTTGGTATCGGCCAAAACATCGGCAGCCCGGTCAGCGCGCCCATGGTGGCGATCGACAGGCCCAGAATGGCAATGGCTGGGTTGCCGGCGAAGTTCACCGCAATCAGCAGGCCGACGGCGCCCATCAGCATCGGCACCACAAGGTGCCAGCGGCGCTCGTTGCGCAGGTCCGCCGAGCGGCCGCAAAGGATCATGAACACACCTGCCAGCAGGTACGGGATGGCGCTGAGCCAGCCGATCAGCAGTGGGTTGTCGAAGCCCATGTTCTTGATGATCGACGGCAACCAGAAGTTGATCGCGTACACGCCACTCTGGATGCAGAAATAGACGAAGCCAAAGGTCCAGATCAGCGGGTTGGTCAACACGGCGAGCACGCCATCGCCCGTGGTTTTCGGCTTACCCGCAGCATCGGCTTCGAGGTCGTTGGCGATCAGCTGGCGTTCGGCCGGGCTCAGCCAGGCGGCTTTCTGGAAGCCGTCGCTGAGCAGGAACACCGCCAGTACACCCAGGGCAACGGTGGGCAGGCCCTGGATCAGGAACATCCATTGCCAGCCGGCCAGGCCGTGTTGGCCGGCGGCGAAGTGCTGGAGGATCCAGCCGGAAAACGGCCCGCCGAGCAGGCCCGATACCGGGATCGCCGACATGAACAGGGCCATGATGCGCCCGCGACGGGCGGCCGGGAACCAGCGCGAAAGGTACAGCACCACGCCCGGGAAGAAGCCTGCTTCGGCAGCGCCGGTGAGCAGACGCAGGGCGTAGAATTCGGTGGGGGTGGTGACGAACAGCAGGCAGGTGGACAGGCTGCCCCAGGCAATCATCATCAGCGCAATCCAGCGCCGCGGGCCGAAGCGGTTGAGTGCCAGGTTGCTTGGCAGACCGCAGAGCACGTAACCGATGAAGAAGATGCCGGCGCCAAGGCCGTACACCGTTTCGCTGAATTTCAGGGCGTCGAGCATCTGCAGCTTGGCAAAGCCGACGTTGACGCGGTCCAGGTAGTTGAACAGGTAGCAGATGAAAATGAACGGAATCAGCCGCAGGGTGATGCGCCGGTACAGCGCGTTGCGGGTGGTGTCCGTGCCTTGGTCAGGGGCGGGGCTGTGTGCCATGATCGGGTTCTCTGTTGTTATGGTTTTCGCCGCGTCGCCTGTTCCGGCGCTCGCCCTGACGAGTCTCGGGGACTGCGGCTAGCCTGTCTTTGTGCTTTTGCACAGTGCTTGGCCCAGGCTGCTGTGCCCGAGCCCAAAAGCCTAACACCTAAAGGACCACGCAATGTTCGAACTCGACCATGACCTGGCACAGGATATCGTTGACCGGGCAATGGCCATTCTCCCGTGCAACGTCAATGTCATGGACAGCCAGGGCTTGATCCTGGGCAGCGGCGAGCCGGAGCGCATCAACACCCGTCACGAGGGGGCGCAACTGGTTTTGGCCAACGGCCGAATCGTCGAACTGGATACTGACGCGGCCAAGTGCCTCAAGGGTGTGCAGCCCGGGGTGAACCTGCCACTGATGCTTGATGGCCGGCTGATGGGTGTACTGGGCCTGACCGGAGACCCACAGCAGGTACGCACCTATGGTGAGCTGGTACGCATGACCGCCGAGATGCTGTTGGCCCAGCGCCATCTACAGGCCGACCAGCAATGGCGACGGCAGCGCTGTAATGATTTGCTGGCGCTGTTGTTGGGCGGCAGCGGTGATTCACCCCGGCTGCTCGACGAAGCCCGGCAATTGGGCCTGAAGCCTCAGCTGCCGCGGGTACCTTGCCTGTTCGAACTGGCCTCGGGGCCACCCGCCGAGGCGTTGTCGGCGTGGTTGACGAGTCGGTACCCGGACAGCTGGTGTGTCAGCCCGGCCCGCCAGTCATTACTGTGGTGCCGGCCGGCCAGCGTGGCACTGGATGAGCCGCGCCTGCTGGAGCGCCTGCAACGTCACGGCTGGGACGTGGAGCGGCTAGCCCTGGGCAGTGCCGCGCAAAGCCTGGAGCAGTTGCGCCGTGGGTACCGCCGGGTACGTGACTTGCTGGCCTACGGCCGCGAGGTATTGCCCACCGAACGCTTGCTCAGCCTGCAGCGGTACCGGCTGCCGGCGCTGCTGTGGCGCCACCGCAACGATGACGCGCTGGATGAACTGCTGGAGCCACTGCAGCGCATTCGCGCCAGGGACAACAGCGGCCAGTTGCTCACCACCCTGCGTGCCTGGTGCGCCCATGACGGCCAGAGCCAGGCCTGCGCCGATGCCCTGGGCATCCACCGCAACAGCCTGCGCTACCGGCTGGAGCGGATTGCCGAACTGGGCGAGGTCGACCCGCTACGCATGGAAGGGATGCTTAGTTTGTACTTGGGGTTGCAGCTGTTGCCAGCAGCCTGAAGTATTCACCTGCACTGGCCCTATCGCCGGCAAGCCAGCTCCCACAGGATGCATGCTGCCCTCAGGGCTGTATCACACCTGTGGGAGCTGGCTTGCCGGCGATAGGGCCAGTGCAGGCAAAAAGGCATCCGCCCAAACAACCCGTCCAGCGTTTTGTGCATTTGACCGAGGCCCCCTTGGCGAACAGCTGTCAGCATGCCGCTCATCAGGACAGGAGAATCCCCATGAAAATCGTCATTGCCCCCGACTCGTTCAAGGACAGCCTCGACGCTGCCGGTGTTGCCCGCGCTATCGCCGCAGGCCTGCGCGAGGCGTGGCCGGACGCAGAGCTGGTCGAGTGCCCGATGGCTGACGGTGGCGAAGGCACCATGGAGGCGATCCTGGCCGCCAGCCACGGCGAACTGCGCCGCCAGACCGTGCGTGGGCCACTGGGGCAAAGCGTGGAGGCCGGCTGGGGCTGGATGCCGCATAGCCGTACCGCGATCATTGAAATGGCCCAGGCCAGTGGCCTGCAACTGGTACCAACCGGCCAGCGCGACGCTTGCCGCAGCAGCACCTGGGGCACTGGCGAACTCATCGCCGCAGCCTTGGCCGCCGGCGCGCAACGGGTGGTACTGGCCATCGGCGGCAGCGCCACGAACGATGCCGGCAGCGGCATGTTGCGCGCACTCGGCCTGCGCCTGCTGGACGCTGACGGGCAAGCGCTGGAAGAGGGCGGCCTGGCCCTGGCCAAGCTGGCCCGCATTGACGCCAGCGATCTCGACCCACGGCTCGCCGAAGTGCAATTCGAAGTGGCGGCCGATGTCGACAACCCGCTGTGCGGCACCAATGGTGCTTCTGCAATCTTTGGCCCGCAGAAGGGGGCCAGCCCGCAGCAGGTGCAGGCGCTGGACCAGGCGCTAGGCCATTTTGCCGACCATTGCGCCCAGCTGCTGGGTGAGGATGTACGGGATTACCCAGGTTGTGGCGCTGCCGGTGGCATGGGCTTCGCCGCCCGTGCGTTCATGGGCGCACAGTTCCGCCCGGGAGTGGAGGTGGTGGCTGAGCTGGCTGGCCTCGATGCCCTGGTGCAGGGGGCAGATCTGGTGGTGACAGGCGAAGGCCGTTTCGATGCCCAGACATTGCGCGGCAAGACGCCGATGGGGGTGTCCCGGGTAGCCAAGCGTCATGGCGTGCCAGTGGTGGTGCTGGCCGGGACGTTGGGTGAAGGTTATCAGCAGTTGTATGCCCATGGGGTCGATGCTGCATTTGCGTTGGCCAGCGGGCCGATAAGCCTGGAGCAGGCTTGTGCCAATGCTGCGCAGTTGCTGCAGGCGCGGGCTTGTGACATTGGTCGGCTGTGGCGCGTTGCAAAGCGAACATGAACATCGTGTAGGAGCGGCCTTGTGTCGCGAAAGGGCTGCGTAGCAGCCTCAGGCGTATTCGCGTCAATGCAGAAATCCTGGGGCTGCTATGCAGCCCTTTTCGCGACACAAGGCCGCTCCTACAAAAGCTTCACTCCTGCGTCTCGAACATGGCAATGAAGTTGGCCAATGCTGGCGAAGCGTTCTGGGCATTCCATTTCATGTACAGGCCGATCCCGGGCGCGGGTTGCTCATTGAGCGGCCGGATCGCGCAGAACTGCACGCGCTCACGCGCAGTGGAACCGACGAACGAGGCCGGCACCAGGGCCACGCCAAAACCGCAGGCTACCAGGCCCAGCAGTGTATGGATCTGCGCCGCCTCCTGCACGACCTTGGGATAAAAACCCGCCGCCTCACACAGCGCCAGCAGCTGCGCGTGATAGCCACCGCCCAAGGCTTGCGGGGTGAATACGAAATCCTCATCGGCAAACTCGCACAGGTCGACTTCTCCCTGCTGTGCCTTGGGGTGGCTGGCGGGCAAGGCCATGACGATCTGCTCGTCAAGCAACAAACGTGCTTCAAGGGCGCCGGTCGGCAGCGGCAGCCTGCGCATGAAGCCGATGTCCGCCTCACCGGCCAGCAGAGCCTTGGCCTGCGAGGCGGATGGCATTTCGCGAATGGTCAACTGCACGTTCGGGTAAGTCTCGCGAAAACGCCGCAAGCTACTCAGTAGCGAGTCGTAATAGGCAATGGAAATGGCGGTGATGGTCAGCTTGCCGCTGACCCCTGAAGACACATTGCGGGCGTATTCGATCCCTTGTTCCAGCTCAGCCAGCGTGCGGTAGGCCGTGTCGAGAAACGCCGCACCCGCTGCGGTCAAGCGCACCCCGCGCTTGTTACGCAGCAGCAGGCTGAAGCCCAATTTTTCTTCAAGGCGGTTGATCGCCTGACTCAGCGGCGGCTGCGCCATGTGCAGGCGTTCGGCGGCCTTGTGAAAGTGCAATTCTTCGGCCACAGCGATGAACTGCCTGAGCAAACGTGTTTCGATCATCCAATATTCCTACTGCGTGGCTACTCGGCGGTGATATCCATCAGATATCAAACGTTCATGCTTTTAATATTAAGTCATGGATTTGTTTGTTGATATCGTAAAAAGGAGAATCGAAGGTAACCTGAAATGCCCGTTACAAACCCTTTTCACAACAAAGTTGCGGTCATCACCGGTGCCGCACAGGGCCTTGGCTTGGCCTATGCCATGGCGTTGGCCGAACGCGGCGCGCGGGTAGTCATCAGCGATCTGGGTACCGACCGATCCGGGCAAGGGCGCGACGCCTCGGCGCTCAATCACGCACTGGCGGTCATGCGTGGCAAAGGCTTTGCTGTGGTTGGGCACGCCGGCCAGCTGGAGAACGAGGACACTTGCAAGCAACTGGTTGAGCTGGCCATCGAGCATTTCGGTGCCCTGGATATCCTCATCCACAATGCCGGCTGGGTCGATTACCAGCGTATCGAGGATCAGGAAGCCGCCTTTCTGGACCGTGCGCTGGGCATCAACGTGCAGGCCCCCGTGTGGCTAGCCAAGCATGCCTGGGCCCACCTCAAGCGTTCCGCAGCGCCACGGGTAGTGCTGACCACCTCGGACCGCGCCATGTACCAGCGCTATGCGCAGCCTGGCCTGGTGGCCTACGCCGCCGGCAAGATGGCCCAGGTCGGCATCATGAACGCCCTGAGCATGGAGGGCCAGGAGCACGGCATCCTGGTCAATGCCATATCGCCGGTGGCCAAGACCCGCATGTGGGGTATCAGCCAACCGCCAGAAGAGCTGAAGCCCGAGTGGGTTACGCCTGGCGTGCTGTACCTGGCCAGTGCGCTGTGCCATGACACCGGCTACATCTTGCGCGCCAGCAACGGCCAGTTCACCGCCACACGCTTCAACGAAAACAGCGGCGTCAGCTACCCCCGGGACCTGGGCCGTGTGCAGGCCGACGACCTGGCGCAGGTGGCCGAGCGCTGGAACCGCATCAAGGAATGCAACTACGTGCCAGTCAAAGTCGCCAATACGCGCGCGGACCTGGGTGAAAGCCTGGTCTGGGATGAGCGCAGCGGCGCGTTGTACTTCGTCGATATTTCTGGCGGGCGCATCAACTGCCTGACACCGGATGGCGAATTTCACAGCCTTTACGCGTCAGCCGCGCGCATTGGCGCATTGGCGCTGACCGACCGGGGCAACCTGATTTTCACAGAAGATGCTAGCGTGGCCATCTTCGATGTGCCGGCGCGCAAGGTGCTTCAGCATTCTGCATCTGTCCACCCGCGTTCGACCTACCGCTTCAACGACGGCGCCTGCGACCCGCAAGGACGCTTCGTGACCGGGCTGATGGACGAAACCTTGAGCGGCAATACCGGGGCGCTGTTCCGCTTCGACGGGCAGTTGAACGACCAGGTGATCCACGACGACATGGCCTTGCCCACCGGCCTCGCCTGGTCGCAGGACGGCCATACGGTGTACTTCGTCGATTCGGCGGCGCGCGCCATCTACCGTGCCGAATACCTCGCCGAAGGCCGGCTGGGCGCGGTAACGCTGTTTGCCGAAACCCCCGCTGAACTGGGGCGGCCGGATGGCCTGGCGCTGGACCGCGAAGGCGGGCTGTGGGTGTGCCAGTACCATGGCAGCTGCCTGTTGCGCTACGACCGCCACGGCCACCTGACCGACCAGGTCTTGATGCCGGTGCCGTGCCCCACCAGCTGCTGCTTTGGCGGGCCGGGCTTGAACACCTTGTACATCAGCACCGCGCGCTTCGACATGAGCCCCGAAGAGCTGCATCATTACCCCGATGCTGGTGACCTGTATGCCATCCGCCCGGAAACTGGCGGCGTCGCCCGGCACAGCTTCAAGGAATAAGCCGTTGCGTCTGGCTGGCCGGTAAAACGGCCAATTCGCCAAAGCGCTGCGCCGAGTCGATATAGCGCAAGGCCGACTTGGCGTCTTTCCAACCCACATAGCTCATCAGCGACTTCAGTTCCCAGCCATTGGCGGTTGCCCAGGTGGCGAAGCCACGCCGTAGCGAGTGGCCGGTATACAGCGCGGCCGGTACCCCGGCACGCTCCAGCATGCGCCGCAGCAGGCCGACCAGGCTGTTGCTGTTGAGCGCGCTGTCCCCAAGGTTGCCCCAGCGGTCGAGCTTGCGGAACACCGGCCCATGGGCAATGCCGGCGACCTCCAGCCATTGCAGGTAGGCTGTGACCGGGCACAAGGCCTTGAGAGCAGGGGTGCGGTGTTGCACGCCCAGGGCTTCACGGTCGCCCTTGCTGCGCGGCAGGAACAACGTGATACCGACACCGGCTTCGGCCTGAATATGCTCGATGCGCAGGCGCGCCAGTTCATCACCACGAAAACCACGCCAGAAACCCAGCAACAGTAGCGCACTGTCGCGCCGGGCCCGGCGCAGGGCGGCCAGGTCGTGATGTTCACGTGCCTGGCGGGCCTCCTCTTCAAAACAGGTCACCGCAGTTTGCAGGTGCTGCAACAACAGCGGGGCTGCCTGCTTGGGCGGCGTCGGGTGCAGGGTGCGGATACCGCGGAGCACCTGGCGCACCAGCGGCGCCTTGGTCGGGTCGGGGAAGCCTTGGGCGACGTGCCATTGGCTGAGCGCAGCCAGGCGCTGGCGCAGGGTGCTGACGGCATGCTGGTCGGCGTGGTCGGCCAGGTAGCGGGCAATGCTCTCGGCGGTGGCCGGGAGAAAACCGCCCCAGTGGGTTTCGAAGTGCTCGATGGCAGCCTGGTAGCTGCGCCGGGTGTTGTCACGGGTGGCGGCGCGGAGGTAGCGCTCGATATCGGTCATGGTGCGGGTGTCGGTGGGTAATGAGCACACGATAAACCGAATCAGGGGATATTGCATGCCAGCGCGGTGCCTGTAGGAGCGGCCTTGTGTCGCGATGGCGCGCGAAGCGGGCCCAGATTGTCAGCTTCGCAGCAGATATCGTCGGGGCCGCTTTGCGGCCCATCGCGACACAAGGTCGCTCCTGCAGGGGTAACGCGTCAGCTGGGGTCAGTGGGGCAGCGCCAAGGTTCGCATTACACGCATGCCCTCTCCTCGACACCATTGAACGGTGGGTACTCGCGCAACTGCGCCGGCGACAGTGGCCGGCTGAAGTGGTAACCCTGAGCGATATCACAGCCGGCGAGCTTCAGGCACACCACCTGTTCGCGGGTTTCCACGCCTTCGGCGACCACTTCCAGGCCCAGGCGCTTGGCCAGGATAATGGTGGAGGTCACGATCGGGCTGTCATCGGGGCTGTTGGACAGCGGCGCTATCAACGAGCGGTCGATCTTGAGCTTGCTCAATGGCAGCGAATGCAGATGGGCGAAGCCGGCGTAGCCGCGGCCGAAATCATCCAGGCTGATGCCCAGGCCGGCGCCGCGCAGTGTGTGAAGGTGCGCCACTGCCGGACCTTCGGGGTCGAGGATGGTGGTTTCAGTAATTTCCAGCTCTAGCTGCTGCGGGGCAATGGCATACCGTTGCAGTTGGCTGAGCAACCGCGCAGCGAAGTCGCCCTGGCGCAGTTGCAGGGCGGACACATTGACGGCCAGTCGCGTTCCGCAGCCCTGGGCAGCCCAGCCCGCCAAAGCCTCACAGGCCAGGCGCAACACCTCCCAGCCCAGGTCGACTATAAAGCCGCTGCGCTCCGCCAGGTCGATGAAGCGGTCCGGGTACAGCAGGCCGAACTCGGGGTGGTCCCAACGCACCAGCGCTTCGTAGCCCAGCACCTGCTGGGTGTCGAGGCGGATCTGCGGCTGGTAGTGCAGCACGAACTGGCGCTCGGCCAAGGCGCTGCCGAACGCCTGTTCGAGGGTGAAGGCCTGGATGTCGGCAAGGTTCAGCGAGGGATCGAAGAAGCGGTACTGGGCCCGACCGGCCTGCTTGGCAGAGTACATTGCGGCGTCGGCACTACGGATCAGGCTGTCGATGTCCTGGCCATCGCGCGGGCAGATGCTCACGCCCACGCTTGGGCTGGTGTTGACCTCCTGGCCGTCGAGGGCATAGGTGGCCGACAACCGCAGGACCAACTCACGGACCCAGGCATTGATCTGGTCTTCGCTGCGCTCGCCGGCCAGCAATACCACGAATTCGTCGCCGCCAAAGCGCGAAGCCTCGTCACCGGGTTCCAGCAAACGCTGGATGCGCCCGGCCACAGCCTGCAGCAGCAGGTCGCCGATCTTGTGCCCGA
Source organism: Pseudomonas sp. BP01 (assembly GCF_022760795.1). Classification (NCBI taxonomy): domain Bacteria; kingdom Pseudomonadati; phylum Pseudomonadota; class Gammaproteobacteria; order Pseudomonadales; family Pseudomonadaceae; genus Pseudomonas; species Pseudomonas sp. BP01. Next base: position 34,616 of record NZ_JAFBKA010000044.1, on the reverse strand, counting down.
GCGAATCGTTGATCGACTTGAAGCGGTCCATGTCGATGAACAGGATCGCCATTAACCGGCGCTTGCCACGCTGGCGGGTCAGCGCCTGGCCGGCCACCTCGACGAACTGGCGGCGGTTGTGCAGCCCGCTGAGGTGGTCGGTGGCAGCGGCGTGGCTGCTGCGCCGGTGTTCGTCCTCAAGACGGCCGATAAGCTGCTGGTTTTCCTGCTGGGCCTGCTCCAGTGCGCTAAAGGCCTCCTGTCGCTTGCGCAAAAGGCGCAAGGTCCACAGCAGGCTGGCGATGATCATCAGCGTCATGCTCAGGTTCAACCAGAATTGTCGGGAATAGGCCAGGGTCGAAGGCGCGAGGATTTCATCCTGGCGCTGGCTGACCACTACGCTGAACCCGCGCTCGGGTACACGGCGGTAAAGGCTCTGGTACGCTTCGCCGGCTGCGTATTGGGCCAGCATGCCCGTTTCGCTACCGGTATGCGGCAGTTCTGGCTGCAACGCATCGCCGGCGACCACCACGCCACTGGTGTCTATGCGCAGCCGCTCCAGGCCGTCATCCTGCAGCAGGCGCACCAGCCCGCTGCGCCCCAGGTCGATATGCTGAAACAGCACCGCCAGGTAGCCGATATCCAGTTGCACCACGAGGATGTTTTCAATCTCGCGGCCCGGCAGGTCGGTCAACGGCAGCATAAAGGGCAGGCGCCAGTTTGGCAGGGTGGCGTCCTGGCCAGGCGGCTGCACACTGGGCAAAAAGGGCTTGAAACCATAGCGGGCAACGTGCCTTTGCAGCTGGCGTAACCAGTCCTCGGGCAGTGCGCTGGCCTCGTCGGCATGGCTGGCCGACAACAGCCGGCCTTGCCGGTCGTACAGGCTCATGCGCTTGAACACCGGGTCTTCGGCCAGTATCCGCGCCAGGCTGAAGTTGCCTTGGCGCAGCACCTTCATGTCGTCCTGGGTGACCCGGCCAACGGCCTGGGCGCGGTCGACCAGCTGGCGCAGGCTTTCGCCGACGATGCTGGCCAGGTTCAGGTGCTCGGCGGCCTTGGCCGATAACGCGTCCTGCCGGGCGGCGGCTTTCTGCGTCATGTGCAGCCCCCAGAGAAAGGTCAGGGTGGCTGCACACAGCATCAGGATCAGCAGCCGCAGAAGGCTGGCGGATGAAAGCGAACGGCGTATCACTGCTGATAGTTCCCGACCCTGGGCGATGCTCAAAAAATACGACAGACAGATGACAGGCTGATGACTGATGGCTAATTGCCTTTAAGGGGCTCCTGTATCCGCCAGGGGCGCCTGAAGGCGTGCGGTTTCTTCCTCGATGTAGCTGATCAGTGCGCTGACTTCGGCATCGCCCAGGCGCATGTTGGGCATGGGCAGGCGGTTGTACTGCTCGTACAGCAGCATGGCCAACGGGTCTTGCTCTGCCAGCATCCGGTCGGGCTCTTTCAACCAGCGGGCCAGCCAGTTAGCGTCACGCTGTCGGGTCACACCCAGCAGGTCCGGGCCGATGCCGGGCTGCCCTGGCGCGTGATCGCCCAGGGTGTGGCAGGATGAGCAGCGGGTGCGGAAGATCTGCTCACCACTGCTGGGCGCGCGTATCTCAGGGGCCTGGGCGTAGTCATTGCTCATGGCGCTGGCCTGCTTCCAGTTGTGCAGGCTGTTGCCCAGCCGGTCCGCGAGGATGTATGGGCTTTCGAAGGGCGAGGCCTTCATCCAGCGGCCAGTGGCCTGGTTGCCGATGATCAGGCTCAGGTTGTGGTCTTTGGAGCGGCCGTTTTCGAGGCCTTCGATCCACAGCCCCAGGCTACGGCGCAATTGCTCGATGTCGTCGGGCTCGCCGGTGAGCAGCGTCCAGCCAGGGCCGATGCCAAACTTTTCGGCGTAGTGCTTTAGGGTGGCCGGGGTGTCGTTATAGGGGTCGATACTGATGGAATAGAGGAAGATATCCTTGCCGACCCGGTCCCCCAGAATCTTCTGCACCTGGCGCAAGCGCGCGGTTTCCACCGGGCAGGAGTCGGAGCAGCCGGTAAAGATGAAGTTGATGGCGACCACCTTGTCCTTGATCAGGTCCTCGAAGAAATGCACCTTCCCGCCGTCCTGGGTGAGCAGGGGGATGTTGGGAAAGTAGTCGGCGCCCCATGGGCTTGCGGTTTTTTCGGCCACCGGTTGTTGCGTCTGCAGTGGCCAGAACGGGATGCTGGCGGCAAATACCGCGAGTACCAGCAGGAAACGCCATGAGCCGGGCATGATAGGGTCCTCGATGGTGTGCAGCCCTTCGCGGGCACGCCCGCTCCCACAGGAACTTCACAGAGCTCGCAGCTGCGCGACTTCTGTGGGAGCGGTGCACTCACTGATATCTGACTGGCGCTGTCACCGTCTGCCCCAGCGTCGATTTCACCGTGACCGTGGCTGGCGTGGCCGGGCCGAAGCCGGTGGTGGTCACCGAGACCCGCCAGCGGGCACCTGTGGTAGCGGCAGTCAGCGTGGCGTTCCCCAGGCTTACCGGGCCCCCGGTGGTTGCCGCAGTCACACTGATGCTGTTGCCGGTGGCCACCGTGGTCGTCCCCTGCACATCCCAGGTGAAGCGGTTGCCGCTGCGCACCTGCACCGTGGCACTGGTGACCTGGATCTGGTCGACCGCCGCCGCCGCGCTCACAGCGATGCTGACCGTGGCCGGGGTCACCGACTCGGCCCCCTTGGCATCACGCGCCGTGTAGTTGAAGCTGGCAGTGAACGGCGTGGCGACCGTGGCAGGTGGGGTGTAAGTCACCGTGGTACCGTCCGTGCTGACGCTGCCCAGGCCGGAGTCCGGCTGGCTGAGGCCGGTCACGATTAGCGGTACGTTGCCGTCCGGGTCGGTGTCGTTGGCGAGCACGTTCAGCGTAATTGCCTTGCCAGCAGTTGTTGCTGCACTGTCATTGGCCGCGACGGGAGGCTTGTTGGCCGGGTCGTCGTTGTCGTCATAGCCTTTGGTACGGAAGGTTGGCAGGCCCACCGAAGCCATGTATTGCACGCCATCCCACCCTGGCAGCGGGGTCGGCATTACCTGGAACTGCCCCGGGTGCTCAATGTCCCAGCGCAGCAGCATCGACGAGTCCTCATGCTGGGTGTTGTGGCAGTGCTCCATGTAGGTACCCGCGAACTCGCGGAAGCGAATGGCCATTTCCACTTCTTCCGACGAATCAGTCTCCGGCCCGATGCGGTACACGTCCTTGCGCGCCCATTTTTCCCATTCTGGTGGTGACTTGCCGTCGCGGCTGAGAATCACGCCTTCCTCGAAGTGCACGTGTACTGGGTGGCTCCAGCCATCGCCACCGTTGACGATTTTCCACACTTCCAGGGTGCCATCCCCGCTGAAACCACCGTCAGTAGACTGATTGGCCAATTGCGGTGCAGCAGTGATGCGTCGTGGGTCCATGCTGTAACCGAAGCCACCATCGGTCTTGATGGTCCACGGCTTGGTGTCGGTACCGTCGGAGCGGCCAAAGATGAATTCGCGGTGGCGGGCATCCTTGAGCTTGGCCAGGTCGGCGGCAGAGTTGCGGTCAATGGGCAGCGGCAGCATTTTCAGGCCTGCGGCCTTGCCTGGCTTGGCTGGCTCGTAGGCCACCGGGTCCATGCTCAGGTCCTGGCCGGTGTAAGGCTGCACCAGCAATTGCAGGAACTTGCCGACTGCGGGGTCGCCGTTGTCCCACTGCGGGCCTTTGCTGGTCTGCTTGATCACCGCCTTGTATTTGCCCGACAGGACATCGGCCAGTGAAATGGCAGCTTCCGGGCCCTTGCCGGTGCGGTGCTCCTGGAGGTTGACGAAGTACAACTTGTCGCCGGCCTTGATGCCGTTCTTGGCAAAGTTGATGATGATGTCGTAGCGCTCGGCGATGGCTTGCAGCGGCAGGATGCCATTGTTGTCTTGCAGGTTGCCGTCGCCGTTGAGGTCCAGGGTGCCGTCGAATGGCACGGCGTGTTCCATGATGTTGCCGTCGTTGGCGATCATGTGGAACGGCACCCGCGCATACGACAGGTTGGAACCGGAGGGGCCTTTGAACTCACCGCTGGTCCCGGCAATTTCCCGCACCACGGCAAACTTGAAGTAGCGCGATACCGAGCCGTTGAGGATACGGAAGCGGTAGCTGCGCGCACGTACCTTTAGCTTGGGCTGATACTGCCAGTTGACCAGAATCTGGTCGCCGAGGAAGCCATCGGTGTTGAACGGGTTGAACCACAGCTGGCCGTTGGCATCCCAGGCCTTGTCGGCAATCATCAGGTTGACGTCATAGTCACGGTTGCCCCACGGCATGCCCGAGCCGCTGGGGAAACGCAGGTTTACGCCATCCTGCAGGGCCTCGTTACCGCGGTCCAGCGCACTGTAGTAGTTCATCATCACGGCGTTGCCCTTGTAGACGTTCTGCGCCGTGAAATCCATCATGTGGTCGTGGAACCAGTGCGTGCTCATGGTTTCACGCCAGTCACCGCGGATCTTGATGCTACCGTTCTGGCAGGTTTTGAGGCCCGGCGTGGCGTCGTTGACGAACAAGGTTTCACCCGGCGAGCAGGGGAAGGCCGCACGCGGATCCTGGGCACGGGTGTTGATGGTGTCGTAGCCGGCCAGTTGCACCGGCCAACGGTAGTCGTAGTACTGGCCGGGGAAGAAGTAAGCGTTGGCAAAACCATCGCTCTCAGCCGGGGAGTGGCCATTATGCTCGTGGGTCGAGATGGTGTGCAGGCCAAAGCCGCCGTTGGCAGAGGGGTCGATAGGCAAGGCGTTGTAATGGCGCATCAGGATCGGCTGACCATAGCGCACCATCAGCAGCTTGGCCGGGAAGGTGCCGTCGAATGTCCACAGTGATTTATGGTTCTGCAAGGGCATGTTCGGGTGAAAGCGCGTGTCGATGCCCTTGGTGGTGCCCAGCGTGGTCGGGATGTCGGAGGTCTGGTAATACAGACCGCCGGGTGCGAACTCGCCAACCGCATAGTTGTGCAGCTGTTTGCGGTCACGCAGGCCGAGGTTGATGCGCGCACCGGCCTGGGCGGTCTTGAACGCCGCCTGTGGGTAGAACTCGTTCCAGCGCTGGTGCGACCAGGCTTTTCCTGGCGGCCGGCCTTCGGCCGGCGAGCCGACCGGCTGGCGGTTGAGGAACATCTCGATCTGCGCCTTCCAGGGGTTGCGGTCCAGCACATTGGCGTACTGGGCCGGGAACGGGTAAAGGCCGGGTTGCTTGAGAAACGCCTCAAGTGCCGTGCCACTTGGCCCGCTGCGCGCGACTACGTTGGGGTCTTGGGCGGGGGCCGCGCCGAGGGTGGGTACAGGGAAGGTCAGCTCGGGCGCCGGCGTAGTCGGGTCCAGCTTCTCTGGCCCGAATTCTTCGAACAGCAGCAATTGCTGGGTGAAGGGCTGCGCACCGAACAACGGGCTGGGCTTGCCGTTGGTGGGGTACCTGTCCGAGGTTTGCAGGGCGGGCGGCAGCACGTTGTCTATACGCACCGTATTGCGGTCGCCGTATGCGCCATTGATCAGTTCAAGCGAGCCCTGGTTAGCTTCTGGCAAGGTGTTGAGGTTGAGCAAGGCCGGGGTCGGGTCGGCAGGCTGATCGGTGTAGGCCGATGGGTCGGTCGGCGACGGTTGGCTGTTGTCGTCCATGGGTGAGGCCATGGCCGTGATCAGTCCGAGGCTGACCATTAGCGCAGTGACGGAAGACAGCATCCATGCGTGCCCTGTAGGGTGGATCACGGCAGGTGTTTTCATTGCCTTGTGCCTCGCTCGCGGCTGTATGGCTCTAAGCCATCAATGGCGTTTTGCCCGTTAAAAGGCCCTGAGCAACGGCTGTGCCAACAGTTATTTCGGTAATGCTTTGTTAAACAAATCCTTGTGGCGCCTGATGCCCGCGAAATGACGGGGCGTCAAAAATGGGTATAAGTCCCCACTAGCGGGTACCCAATGCCCATTGGTTGGGGGGATTGGGGCGTGACACCCCTGGCGCGCTGGGGTATATCTGTTGGCCACCAAGGGGAGCCCAGCAGAGGGCTGAGAAACCGCTGAAGGCTGCAGCGCGGTGACCCTTCGAACCTGATCCGGATCATGCCGGCGAAGGGATGGGGCTTGTTACCTGCCTTTTTGCCGGCCTCACTGCGAGGCCCGTCCATGTCAACTGCCAAGGTCTCGCTGTCACCTTCATCAAGGACAGCAACATGACCGAACGTTTCAGCCAGTCCCTGCGCCGCCAAAGCGAGCCGACCTGGTCGGCGGCCGTTGGCCACCGTTTCGTGACCCAATTGTGCGACGGCAGCCTGCCGGACCCGATCATGGTCGACTATCTGGTGCAGGACCATCGCTTTCTCGACAGCTTCCTGACCCTGCTCGGCGCGGCCATCGCCACCGCCGATACGTTCGAGGCGCGCCTGCGCTTTGGCCGCTTTGCCGGGATGATCTCAAGCGATGAGAACACCTACTTCCTGCGCGCTTTCGAGGCCCTGGATGTAAGCCCGGCGCAACGCATTGAGCCGGCTGATACCGCGCCAACCGCAGGTTTCAAGGCGATCATGCGCGAAGCGGCAGCCACCCGCTCATACGCCGCGGCCTTGGCGGTACTCAACGTTGCCGAAGGCCTGTACCTGGACTGGGCGCTGAAGGCGCCAAAACCGATGCCGGACAACTTTGTCCATGCCGAGTGGATCACCCTGCACGACAACCCGGCATTCCAGAGTTTCGTTGCATTCCTGCAGGCCGAGCTGGACCGTGTCGGCCCGCAGCACGCCGCACTGGCCAGTGACTTCTACCAGCGCACTGTTGCGCTGGAGCTGGCCTTCTTCGATGCCGTCTACCCGGAGGGCAAATGAGCATGGATATCTTCGAGCGCCTCAAGGGCGCAGCCACCCATCAGTGGCGCAGCTACGTAGACCATGACTTTGTGCGGCAGATGGGTGAGGGCACGCTGAGTGAGGCAGCGTTCCGCACTTACCTGGTACAGGACTACCTATTCCTCATCCAGTTCGCCCGTGCCTGGGCACTGGCGGCCTACAAGAGCCGTCGCCCGGCCGACATCCGCGCGGCGCAGGCCGGGTTGGCGGCGATTCTGGATGAAACCGATCTGCACTTGCGCCTGTGCGCCCGCTGGGGGCTGACCCAGGCCGATATCGAGGCCGCGCCAGAGCACCAGGCCACGGTGGCATACACTCGCTACGTGCTGGACTGCGGCGCCGCCGGTGACCTGTTGGAGCTGCATGTGGCGCTGGCGCCTTGCGTGATCGGCTATGCGGAGATCGGCCGGACCTTGGCCGAGCGCATTGGCGACTTGAGCAAACACCCGTACCGCGAGTGGATTGGCGAGTATGCCGGTGAAGGCTACCAGGGGGTGGCGGCCGCAGCGCGCAAGCACCTGGATGAGCTGGCAGCGCGGAGCATGACCGAGCAGCGGTTTGCCGAGTTGGTGGGGATCTTTGGCCAGGCATCCAGCCTGGAGGCGGACTTCTGGCAGATGGGCCTGGACGGGGTGGCGTAGCCCCCGGGGCCGCTTTGCGCCCCATCGCCGGCAAGCCGGGCTCCCACAGGGACCGCGTAATGATTGAAGGGTTGAACCGTACCTGTGGGAGCTCGGCTTGCCGGCGATGGGCTGCGCAGCAGGCCCAAAGTGCTTGGTCGACTGGGTGAATCCTACCCAGCCAAAGCCCGCTTTGGTGCATGAATGCCTCAAAATAAGTCGTTCAGCACACCTTCATGACGCCGAAATGCGACTTTAATGTTCACAGTGCACATCACCTTCTGGGCTGCCTGCCCGATTTGATTCCGGGTTTCGGCCCTCGAAAAAGCGGCCCGCATATTGCTCTTCCAGCTCCCAACTACCACCCGGAGCCCCGTGCAATGAGCTCACCCAGCGAATTCCCCCTCAGCGAAGCCCCGCAATCCGCCCGCAAGGGCCTGCTGCCGATTGCGATGGTGCTGTTCAGCTTTACCTTTTTCACGGGCACCATGTTCGCCGGCGGCAAGCTAGGCATGGCCTTCAATTTTGTCGACATGTTGTGGGTGGCCACCCTTGGCAACAGCCTGCTGGCCTTGTATGCCGCTGCGTTGGCATTCATCGCCGCGCGTAGTGGGCTGAACACTGTGCTGATGGGGCGTTTCTGTTTTGGTGAAGCGGGCAGTCGGCTTTCGGACTTTCTGCTGGGTTTTGCTGAACTGGGCTGGTACGCCTGGGGCACAGCCACCGTGGCCATCGTGCTGGTCAAGCTGCTGGGGCTGGCAGAAGGTTTCAGCGTGCCGTTGATGGTGTTGTTTGGCCTGGGCTTCAGCATTACTGCCATCATCGGCTTCAAGGGCCTGGACGTGCTGTCGCGAGTCTCGGTGCCGTTGATGTTCGTGCTGCTGTTGGTCTCGATGTACATTGCCACCCGCGATGTCGGTGGCTTTGCCGGCCTGGCCGCAGTAGTACCGCACGAAACCATGACCTTTTCGGCCGCAGTGACCATGGTCTTCGGCACCTTCGCCAGTGGCGCCACCCAAGCCACCAACTGGACACGCTTGTCGCGTAGCGGCCGGGTGGCGGTGATCGCCAGCGTGGTCGCGTTTCTTGTGGGTAACGGCCTGATGGTGGTGGCCGGTGCCTGGTGCGCGATGATTTACCAGCAGGCCGACATCGTCGAAGTGATGATGCTGCAGGGCTTGTCGTTCGCGGCGGTGGTGATGCTGTGCCTGAACCTGTGGACCATTCAGGGGCCGACCATCTACAACGTGTCGGCCGCCGCCTGCCATTTGCTGCGCAGCGGGCGCAGGCGCACGGCAACCCTGCTGGCGGCCGGGGTTGGCATAGTGCTGGCGATTGGTGGCATGTACGAAATGCTGATCCCGTTCCTGGTGCTGCTGGGCTCGATCATTCCACCGGTGGGCGGGGTGATCATGGCTGACTTCTGGTATCGCCACCGCGGCAAGTACCCGGCACTGGCCACGGTAAGCCTGCCACGCTACAACCTTATCGGGCTGTTTGCCTATGCCGTGGGCGCGGTGCTGGCCTATGCCTCGCCGTGGGTCGCGCCGCTGGTGGGTATCGGCGCCTCGGCCCTGTGCTACATCGCCCTGCTCGAACTGGGCGCACGCCACAGGGCACCAGGCCAGGCGGGCGTGGAGCCGTGAGCCTGGCGCTGGACGAGATCCTGCATTTGCCTGGCCTGCACGAGATGCGTGTGCTGGCCGGGGCACGTAACCTTCAGCGGCGGGTGCGCTGGCCGTATGTGGCGGAAAACGAAGGCATTGCCGAATGGGTAATGGGCGGTGAACTGGTGTTCGTCACTGGCATCAACCACCCGCGCGGTGAGGCCAACCTGCTGAGCCTGGTGGAAGATGGCGACGCAGTGGGCATCGCCGGCATGGTGATTCTCACTGGCGGCAGCTTTATCCAGAGCGTGCCTGCGTCTGTCATTGCGCGAGCCGAGCAACTTGGCATGCCGCTGATCGAGCAGCCCTATGCGCTGAAGATGGTGGTGGTGACCCACCTGATCGGCACGGCGCTGGTGCAGATGAGCCAGGTACGCCGCTCGCGTCACGATATCCTTGGCCAGCTGCTCACGGGTGACTACCCGAGCCTGGCCATTGCCCGGCAGCGGGCAGCGCACCTGCATCTGGCACTGGACGAACCGCGGCGCTTGCTGGCTTTGCGCCTAGCGGGCGTGGATGGCTTGTTCGAGCGCCATGGGCTGACCCACGGCGAGCGTACCTGGCAAGCTACCCGTCAGGCCCTGGAAGACCAGCTTGAAGCCTGGTGCCGCCAACGGGCAGGCAGCGTGATGGCGCAGCTGCCGGGTGATCTGTTCGTGGTACTGCTGGCAGATACGCACGACTTGCCTGAGACGTTGGCTGTGCTTTACCGGCAGTTGCAGGCCACGACGTGTGAACTGAGTTTGCACATGGGTTTGTCGAGCGTCGCCGACGATTGCGCGCACTATCGCCAGGCCCTCAACGAGGCTCGTCAGGCCCTGGACGTCGCGCAGCACCTGCGCCCAGCCAACGGCTATTGCAACTTCAGTGAACTTGGCGTGCTGCGCCTGCTGCAAGGCATCATCGACCGCTCGCTGGTCGACGATTTCGTCAGCCGTACGCTCGGCCCGTTGATCGCCCCTGGGCGCAAGCAGGCCAATGCCTTGGTGCACACCCTCGACGCCTTGCTTATGGAAAACGGCAACGGGCAAAAGGCCGCACAGCGCCTGGGGCTGCACCGCAATACCATCAATCAGCGCATCCAGCGCATCGAACAACTAAGCGGGCAGTCCATTGATGACCCGCTTTTTCGCATGAATGCTTCGGTCGCCATGCTGGTATGGCGCATGAGTGAAGCCCACGACAAGGAGTAACAGCATGAACATCATCAACGCACGGCTGCGCGGCAAACCTGGTCTGTTCCGCATCGAACTGAACGCCGAGCGCATTGCCGCCATCGTGCCGCAGGCCGAGGTGGTGGCGCCCGTTCCCGCCCATGATCTGGACGCAGGGCAAAACCTGGTGGTGGCGCCCTTTGTCGAGCCGCATATCCACCTCGACGCCACACTGACTGCCGGCGAACCCCGGTGGAACATGAGCGGGACCCTGTTCGAAGGCATCGAATGCTGGGCTGAGCGCAAGGAAATCACCACCCATGAAGACATCAAGACACGCGCGAAAAAGACCATCGGCATGCTGGTGGACCACGGAATCCAGCATGTGCGCACCCACGTCGATGTGACCGACCCGAAACTCACCGCGCTCAAGGCCATGGTCGAGGTGCGTGACGAAGTACGCGAGCTGGTCGACCTGCAGATTGTCGCCTTCCCGCAGGAGGGGATCGAGTCGTACGCCAACGGCCGGGCGCTGATGACCGAAGCGGTGGCCATCGGCGCCGATGTGGTCGGCGGCATTCCGCATTTCGAGAACACCCGCGACCAGGGCGTGTCGTCGGTGAAGTTCCTGATGGATCTGGCCGAGCGTACCGGTTGCCTGGTGGACGTGCACTGCGACGAGACCGATGACCCGCAATCACGTTTTCTTGAAGTGTTGGCCGAAGAGGCCCGGGTGCGCGGCATGGGTGCCCGGGTGACGGCCAGCCATACCGTGGCCATGGGCTCGTATGACAATGCGTACTGTTACAAGCTGTTCCGCCTGCTCAAGCTGTCGGGCATCAACTTCGTGTCGTGCCCGACCGAGAGCATTCACCTGCAGGGGCGCTTTGACAACTACCCCAAACGCCGTGGCGTCACCCGTGTTGCCGAGATCGACCGTGCCGGGATGAACGTGTGCTTTGGCCAGGACTCCATCGTCGACCCGTGGTACCCGCTGGGCAACGGCAACATCCTGCGCATTCTTGAGGCCGGCCTGCACATCTGCCACATGCTCGGCTACGAAGACCTTCAGCGTTGCCTTGACCTGATCACCGATAACAGCGCCCGCACCTTGAACCTGGGCGAGCGCTACGGCATCGAGGTGGGGCGGCCGGCAAACCTGTTGCTGTTGTCGGCGCCTGACGATTACGAAATGGTGCGCACCCAGGGGCATGCACTGGTGTCGGTACGCAATGGCAAGGTGCTGATGCAGCGTACGCCGGCGCAGGTGCAGCGTTTGCTCTGACTTCGCTATGGGTTCAGGTGCTCAGTGCCGGGCAGCGATACGCCGGCCAGCGCGGTGCGCATGGCGGTCAGCCAGCCTTGGTCCTGCAGCAGTGCCAGCCGCTGCCCGGTGAGCGCCGAGAGGACCAGCATCAGGCCATCGTTGCTCGGCAGGCCCTTGGAAGGGTTGTCATAAAAACCGGTTGAAAGCTTGACGGTGAAGGTAGGGCTGCCTTCGATGTAGGCCGATTTCACGCAGCAGTCACCGTTCGCCGCTTGAAATGCGAAGGCCTGCACGGGCGGTACCTGGACCTTGCCGCTGGAGTAGGCGATGAAGCCTTCTTCCAGCAGGCTAACCGCCAGCTCCGGGTTGAAGCTGGCGGTGATCTGCGCCTTGCTGAAGACTTTCATTGAACGGCGTCGAGGAATTTTTCCAGCACGATGTTACGGCCGCACAGGATCACTGCGACACGCTTGCCCTGATAGCGCTCGGCGAGCTTTTGCATGCCGGCGACCGCAACCGCTGCAGCGCCTTCGATGATCCAGCGTTCATTGCTGGCGATAGCGCGCATGGCGGCGCGAATTTCGTTTTCGCTGAGCAGTACGGTATCGGTGAGCAACGCCTGGCACAGTGGCAAGGTGATGGCGCCGGGCTCGACGCCGCCAGCTGTGCCGTCCGACAGCGTTTCGCGGGCGTCCACCTCGACAATCTCTCCGGCCTTGAGGGATTGCTCCAGTGCAGGATCATTCGCCGGCCAGCAGCCGATTATCTCGGTACCCGGCTTGAGCACGCGCAAGGCGGCAGCGATGCCGGCAATCATCCCGCCACCGCCGACGGCGGCAAACACCGCGTCCAGGTCGGGTGCCTGCTCGAACAACTCCATGCCGATGGTGCCCTGGCCGGCAATGACTTGCAGGTCGTTGTAGGGGGACACGAACGGTACACCCTGAGCCTTGGCTTGCCTGCCTGCCTCCAGCTCTGCACTTAGCGGGTCCGTGGGCAGGCAAAGCACTTCGGCGCCCAGCGCACGCATCGCCTCCAGTTTGTATGGTGAGGCGGAAGTGGCGGTGTAGACAGTCACTGGCACGCCAGCCGTTTTGCCGGCCAATGCGAGTGCCTGCCCATGGTTGCCGGAAGAAGCAGCGATTACCCCATGCTTGCGTGCTTCGGTCGGCAGCAGGCGGATCTTGTTGCTGGCGCCACGGAACTTGAACGACCCCGTGTGCTGCAGGTGTTCGCATTTCAACAAGACTTCGCAGCCGGTCAAAGCCGACAACCGGGCGCTGTAGGTGAGCGGTGTGATGCTGACGGCTGGGCGCAGTGCGCTGTGTGCTTCCTTGATGGATTCGTACAGTGCATCGAGGTAAAGGCTGTCGACAAAGGTCGGTGAAGCTGTAAAGACTGGCATGCTGCGCTCCATATGGAATATCTGTCTACGATAGAACAATTGTCCATGGTAGACAAGTGCGCGAGCACAGCCGGTGGCGGCGTTCTGTCGGTCAAGGGCGCGCTAGGTCTTCAGCTCCTTCAGGTACTTGTACACGGTGGCCCGGCCCATGCTCAGCACGTTGGCGACATAGTCAGCACCACTTCGTCCTTCGAACGCGCCTTCGGCGTGCAGTGCCTGCACGAGGCTGCGCTTGTCCTTCATCTGCAGTGTCTGTAGCGAGAGGTTGCGCGCTTGCAGCCACGCATGCAGAAAAGTGTTGATACGTTCCTGCCAGTCGTTGCGGAACAGCGAGTCAGGTTGCGGTACCAGCCGGCCCATCTGGAAGAACGCATCGAGCGCGACACGGGCTTGCTCCAGTACCGACACGTTCAGATTGATGCACATCAGGTGCTCGGCTTCGCCCTCTGCGTTGCGCAGGACGGTACTGATAGACCGGACCTTCTGGCCGTTCCAGTTGAGCTTCTCGTACGGGCCCAGGTTGGCGCCGTCAAGCACATCGCCCAATTCGTGCTCGATCGCCGAATCATCGCCCAGCTTGCGCTGGGAGAAGTTGTTGGCGATGTGCACCACCGTCTGGCTGCGCAGGTCATGGACGATGACTTCAGCGTGCGGGTACAGCAGCAGGGCGATGCTGTCGGCGATTGCCTTGTAGTTTTCCAGGTTCATTTTCTGTCGGTGATCAGTGCTGGACGCCCATGGTGGCGGCAAAGCGTAACCGGCACAAGGTCGTGCGCCTGCGGCTTCCGTACGGCTGGCTGCGTCGAAAACAACAGCATTTTGCTTATCACATGCGATAAGCCGTGATTATTCCGCCTGAGGAAATGTTTGCAGGCATGGTGAATTATCGCCATAATTAGTACGTAATTACATGGTACATAACACAGTACAAAATCGTAGGAGCAAGCATGGCCCGGGGCGGTATCAACAAGGTGGTAGTGCAGCAGGCGCGTCAGGCGCTGATTGCCCGGGGCGAGAACCCCAGCATCGATGCCATACGTATCGAGCTGGGCAATACCGGCTCCAAAACCACGATCCACCGCTACCTGAAGGAGTTGAACGGCCAGCAACCGGTGGCTTCTGAAGGCGGCGTGGCGCTGAGCGATGTGCTTAGCCGCCTGGTCGGGCAATTGGCAACCCAGCTGCAGGACGAAGCCGACCTGAAGATCGAGCAGGCGCAGAGCACGTTCACTCAACAGCGGGAAAAGCTGGAGGCGCAGTTGGAAATCGCCCAGCAGGCCTTGGCCGCTGCACATCAGCAGCACAAGATCGATGCAGCGGCATTGGCCGCCGAGACAGAAAAGCTGTTGTCCACACAAAGCACGCTGCAAGCCGAACAGCTACGCAGTGCCAGCCTTAACCAATCGCTGGGTGAGTTGCAGGTGCGCCTGGCCGACAAGGACGAACAGGTCAAGTCGCTGGAAGACAAGCACCGCCATGCCCGTGATGCCCTGGAGCACTATCGCAATGCCAGCCGTGAACAGCGCGAGCAGGAACAGCGCCGCCACGAAGCGCAGTTGCAGCAGATGCAGGTGGAAGTGCGTCAGTTGCAGCAGGGCATGATCGTCAAACAGGACGAACTGACCCGCCTGCACCGGGATAACGAGCGTTTGCTGGGTGAGCACCGTCAGGCGGCCAGTGAGTGCCGGGCGCAGGACGAGTTGCTGGAACAACGCGATGCGCAGATTCAGGGTTTGCGCACGATCCTGGCCCAGGCCCAGGGCGCCAGTGAGGAAATGCGCCGGCAGCTGGATGTGCAAGCGCAAAGCCTGGAGAACAGGCGCGATGTGTGCGCTGAACAGGCGCGGCAGTTGCAGCGGTTTGAGGAGCAGCTGAAGGAACGTGACCAGGCACTGGCGCAATGTCGCGCGCAACTGGCCCCCGTAGCAGATTAATCAAACTTTCCGTGGCTGGCGCGTTCTTCCTTTGACACTCACGGGAGAAAACGCCATGCATTATTCAGAGCCAGTACGCAAAGAGGGGCCTCACTCGACGGAGCAGGCGGATAAACCGGACGACCTTGGATTCGACCCTGATTCCCCGGATGTCGACGACCCACAGGTGGATCCGCAAGGGCCGGCCAAGGCGCCCAGAGACATTGAAAAGGACAAGTGAATGCGCTTAGGCCCAGCCCGCTCAAGCAGAGCCCCTGCTAGCTCATTGAGCTAGCAGGTTTCCCATAAGAGCGGCCATATGGCGCGACGCGCGGGTATTCAGGATTCGGCTTGTCGCGCAGCTTCGACACCCGACGCCGACAGCTTGATCGGGTAGTGCACGCTGATCTGGTGGTCACTTCCCACCACCACGCTGCCGTCGTGGATCAGGCCGGCTTCCTGCAGTGTCTTGAGCATGCCGGCCACCGCTTTCTCACCGCGGTAGTTGTCCAGCACTTCCTTGCCCAGCCCTTCAGGGTGCGCATGCAGCAGGCGGGTAAGCACTTCGGTTTTCAATGCATCGTTACTCATGGGGGGCCTCACTTGGCGTGCTTGGCCTGAAGCGCCTTGGCATGCTCCAGGTGCTGTTCGAGTTTGGGCAGGGTTTCGCTGGCAAAGGCCTTCAGCTCGGCCTTGTCGGACGATGCAGCTTCTTTCTTGAACAGTTCCACCGCTTTTTCGTGAGCGTCGACCTGGTTGTTGAGGTACGACTTGTCGAACGATTCATCACGCCATTCCAGGATCATTTTCTTGACCTTGTCGGTCATGGCTGCCTCGTCCGGAACGGAAATGTCCAGCTTGCGGGCGATGTCGCCGAGTTTCTGGTTGGCCTGGGTGTGGTCAGTGACCATTTGCTGGGCGAACGTCTTGATTTCGGCATTCTGGCTTTTTTCCTTGGCCAGGTTGCCGGTGACCACTTCGGCAATGCCGGCCTCGGTGGCCGCATCGACGAAGTCGTCGGAGCTCGCCGCCAGTGCGTGCACCGATGCCAGGCCCAACACCATGGAGAAACCAACGCGCTTGATGAAGAGATTGCTCATGCTTCACTCCTTAAACCGTGGCGCGACCTCAGTGTCGCTTACAGTTGAGGGTGAGGGTGAGGCAAAGGTTTAATCTTTTTTGCCGCCGGTTTCGTCTGTCCGACGCTGAACTATAGTGAAGGGCGGCGAACGCGGTATGGCCAGGGACTCCAATGTGCGCAGCCAGGAAACAGGATGACGACGGACTTTTCACGCTAACAGGCGAGGGCCGCGCCGTGGCGCTGTTCCGCCTGGTACTGGCTTTCATGTTGGCCGTGATGCTTGCATTTGTGCTGGTGGAAGGCTGGCGCATCTGGCGTGACTACCGGCACGCGTACAGCAATGCCGAGAACATGGTCAGCAACCTGGCCCGGGCGACGGCGCAGCATGCCGAGGACGCTATCCGCCAGGTCGACGCCATTACCGCTGCCTTGGCCGAGCGGCTGGAAGGCGACGGTTTCGAGCACATCGACCGGCCGCGCCTGCATGCCTTGCTGGTGCAGCACAAACGCATCATGCCGCAACTGCACGGGCTGTTCGTTTACGGCCCGGACGGTAGCTGGATCGTCACCGATCAGCCGGCAATCCCGCCCAACGCCAATAACGCCGACCGCGACTACTTTGCTTACCATCGCAACCACACCGACCGGGGGGTACGTATCGGTTCGGTGGTACGCAGCCGTTCGACAGGCGATCTGATCATTCCTATTTCCAGGCGCCTGGAATATGCCGACGGCAGCTTCGCCGGTGTATTGCTGGGCACCATCAAAGTGGAATGGTTCGTGCGCTATTACGGCGACTTCAAGATCGACGAACGCGGTGCGCTGGTGCTGGCCAAGCGTGACGGTACCATCCTGGTGCGGCGCCCGTTCGTGGCACAGGTGGTAGGCCGCAGCCTGGCCAATAGCGAGATCTTCCGTAATCACTTGCCGTATGCCGCAGAAGGCGTAGCCGAGGCGGTCGCGGTGATCGATGGCACGCCGCGGCTGTATGGCTATCGCGCGTTATCGAGCTACCCGCTGGTAGTGGAGGCGGGCTTGTCGCGTGAGTCGATCGTCGCGCCTTGGCGGCATGATGCAATCAAATCGGTGGCGGTACTGTTGCTGTTACTGGTCGGGCTGGCCGCGTTCGCAGGTGTGGTGCTGCGCCAGTTGCGCGAGCGCATTGCCATAGAGCGGGCGCTGCTCCAGGCACATCAGACCCTGAAAGCGCTGGCCTTGACCGACAGCCTGACCGGGCTGGGTAACCGTCGCCGGCTGGATGCGGTGTTCGAGTCAGAGCTGCGCCGGGCACGCCGCCAGGGGTATTCGCTGGCGCTGGTGATGCTCGACCTTGATTACTTCAAAGCCTATAACGACCACTACGGGCACCCGGCAGGCGACCAGTGCCTGCGGCGCTTTGCCGAAGTGCTGCAACAGGCCTTGAAGCGGCCTGCCGACCTGGCTGTGCGCTATGGTGGCGAGGAGTTCACGCTGTTGTTGCCCGACACCGATGGCCGTGGGGCAGAGGCGCTGGTGCAGGAGCTGCAGCAACTGTTACGCCGCCAGATGCTGGAGCATGCGGCCAGCCCATTGGGACGGGTATCGTTCAGTGCGGGGATCGCAGTGGGTGACCTGGCGCGGGAGGGCGTGACTGCCGAGGCGCTGGTCGCGGCGGCAGATCGGGCGTTGTACCAGGCCAAACAGCAGGGACGGGACCGGTATAGCGTGGCGGGGAGTGTGGTGCTGGGTGTGGATTCGTGATCTGGCGTTGCGCCCCCAGCGGCTAATGAGCAAGGCAGAGGCGCATTGCACATCGCCCTTGCAGACCGGGAACGTGCTCACTGGCAAGCATGCCCCGCAGTCGTTCGGCCCGCAAGCCGGGCGCACGCAAACCCCGCAATGCGCCCAGCCGGATCCTCTGCCACCCAGAATCTCTTTCCATAGGCGGCGACGCGCGACGCATCGGCAGGTGCCATGCCTGGCACCGCCTGGGTCATCAGCACGAACAGGCAGGCACCGGTACTCACCAGCGCATTGGTGCGCAGCCCTGTCAGGCGTTGGCGCAATTGCCGTTGGGCACCGATCAGTGCTCCGAGTAGCAGGGCCATGCTGACGCGCAGCAGAAATACTTTCCAATCCATAGCAAACCTCTTCCGCAGGCAGACGCCCGCATGAACGCCATCAGTTGGCGTGGTTGAAAAACCAGAAAAATGCGCAGGACCACGAGGAGGGGAGAAGAAGCGGGGGTTACAGGAAACCACCGTCTTGCCAGAGCGGCCAGACAGTGCAGGACACTGCCGGGCTAGCGCGCCACGTGGGCCTGTCGCAAGCGACTGGGGCTACTGTCCAAGGCAGGTCTCCTGTTGAGGAAGGCAAAATTGCGTCGCGGACCATACGCCGCGCTGCAGAGCAGGTCAAGGGTGAAAACATGACGATGGCTTCATCCGTGAGTGGCCTGCAACCCGTCACGCCCGCATGGAAAAAAACCTGGGCAGCCGGTACCCTTGCGCCTCCCTTTGCCATCCACCGGACCGTTCCATGCTGTTCAATCTCGCCGTATTGTTCGGCACCCTGGTGGCCATGGAGGGCGTTGGCACGCTGGCTCACAAGTACATCATGCATGGCTGGGGCTGGTGGCTGCACCGCTCGCACCATGAGCCACACCTGGGCATGCTCGAAACCAACGACCTGTACCTGCTGGCTTTGGGGCTCATCGCCACAGCGCTGGTCGCCTTGGGCAAAAGTGGTTATGCACCGTTGCAGTGGGTGGGTGGCGGCGTGGCGGGGTACGGCATGTTGTATGTCGTGGCCCACGACGGCTTCTTTCACCGGCATTGGCCGCGCAAACCACGGCCGCTCAACCGCTACCTCAAGCGCCTGCACCGTGCGCACCAGTTGCACCACGCGGTGAAGGGGCGCACGGGGAGTGTGTCGTTCGGGTTTTTCTATGCGCCGCCGTTGAAGGTGTTGAAGCAGCAGCTTCGGCGCGAGCGCGGTCAGCCATAACGACCCGGGCGGTTGACTCGGCCCCTTGTAGGAGCGGCCTTGTGTCGCGATGGGCTGCGAAGCAGCCCCAGGATTTCTGCACAAATGCACAGATGGCCGGGGCTGCTTCGCAGCCCATCGCGACACAAGGCCGCTCCTACAAAGGGCAGTACAGGTCTGACACCATCAATTTGCGGTTTCACCCTCGGGCTGCGCGGCCACATGCCCGCGGCTGACCCACCAGCCAAACCCCGCCGCCGTGAAGAACATGATCAGGCTGTACAGCGCCGCCGGCACCGCCATGGTTGCGTTGTTCAGCAATGAGGGGCTCAGCGCCAAGGCAATCGCCAACGTGCCGTTGTGAATGCCGATTTCCATGCCGATGGCAATTGCCTGGCGCTTGGGGATGTTCAACAGGCGCGGCACCCAGTAGCCCACGGCCAGGCTCAGCAGGTTGAACAACAGCGCAGCCAGGCCCACCACCGGAGCGTACTCGACCACGGTCTGCCAATCCTTGGCCAGCGCCAGGACAATGGTAAAGGCCAGGAACAGTGCCGCCACCAGTTTCATCGGTTTCTGCATGCGTGCGGCAAAAGCAGGGGCGTAACGGCGAATCAGCATACCCAGGGCGACCGGCAGCAGGACAATCGCAAATACCTGCAAGACCTTGGCAAACTGCAGTGGAATGGCTTGGTCCGAGGCCATGAACCAGCTCAGCGACAAGTTCACCAGCAACGGCATGGTCAAAATCGCGATCAACGAGTTGACGGCCGTGAGCGTGATGTTCAACGCCACATCGCCATGGGCCAGATGGCTGAACAGGTTGGCCGTGGTACCACCCGGCGAAGCGGCCAACAGCATCAGCCCCACCGCCAGGGCCGACTCCAGGCCAAAGCCGTTGGCGATCAGGAAGCACACCAGCGGAAGCAGCAGAATCTGGCAGGCCAGGCCCACCACCACTGGCTTGGGGTACTTCACCACGCGAGCGAAGTCGGCCAGGGTCAGCGACAGCCCAAGGCCGAGCATGATGATGCCCAAGGCAAGCGGCAGAAAGGCGGTGAGCAAGGGCGAGGCAGTCATGGGCAGGCTCTCGGGCGAAGGATCTCGAGCAGTGTAGGTCGGCCCTGATTGATAGCTAATCGCAAAGGGCCAGCTATTGGTAACCGTTTGTTACCAACTGCGGCAATTGGCGAGGCTGCATGCCGCATTGCAGCAGGCCTGCCGGCGCAGTAGCATTCCGCTTTTATCCGAGGATTAGCCTGTCATGCCGTTCCAGAAAGGGCTGCTTGCCACCCCGGTGCCGGCCCATGCCCGTCACCTGTTTTTCACCCTGCAATCGCCCGAGGCGCTGCCTGCCGCTCTGGATGCCTTGCTGCCGCAGGTCGATGGCGACCAGCTGATCCTGGGTGTCGGTGCACCGCTGGCCAAGGCCCTGGGCCGTGCTGTGCCTGGCCTGCGAGCTTTCCCCCTGCTGGACGCCGCCGTGGAGAACCCGAGCACCCAGCACGCGCTGTGGCTGTGGCTGCGCGGTAACGAGCGCGGCGATCTGCTACTGCGCGCCCAGGCCCTGGAGCACGCGCTGGCACCGGCCCTGCGCCTGACGGACAGCGTTGACGGCTTCCTGCACCGTGGCGGCCATGACCTGACGGGCTACGAAGACGGCACCGAAAACCCGGTGGACGAAGACGCTGTGCAGGCGGCCATTACTGCCGACGGCGCCAGCTTTGCGGCGTTTCAGCTGTGGAAGCACGACCTGGAGTACTTCAAGTCGCTGCCCCAGGCTGACCAGGACAACATCATCGGCCGCCGCCTGAGCGACAACGAAGAGCTCGACGACGCCCCCGAGTCTGCGCACGTCAAGCGCACCGCCCAGGAAAGCTTTGACCCCGAAGCGTTCATGGTCCGTCGCTCGGTGGCCTGGACAGACCAGCGTGGCGCCGGCCTTGCCTTCGTTGCCCTGGGCCACAGCTTCGATGCATTTGAAGTACAGCTGCGGCGCATGAGCGGCCTGGAGGACGGCATCATCGACGGCCTGTACCGCTTCAGCCGGCCACTGACCGGTGGCTATTACTGGTGCCCGCCGATGGGCGAGACGGGTGTTGACCTGAGCCTGCTGCTGGCCTGATCACTAAACATCCAGATACAGAAACGCCTGCCGGCACGGGATAGTGCGGCTAGCCTTGAAAGTTTCCGATTCATGACGGGAGCTTTTCCATGTACGCACGTCGTGATGTCCTACGCGCGGGTGCCACGCTGGGGTTGCTGGCCGCCGTCAGCCCCTGGCTGCACGCCGCCACCCCGGCGGGTTTGCTGACCCGCAAAGTGCCGTCCACCGGTGAGGCGTTGCCCGTGATCGGTGCCGGTACCTCTGGCAGTTTCGAGGTAGAACCCGACTCGGCCCAGTATCAGCAGTTGAAGGCGGTGCTCAAGGCGTTTTTCGAAGGGGGCGGCCGGGTGATCGACACGTCCCCCAACTACGGCGGTGCCGACAGCATTCTTGGCCAGTTGCTGGAAGAGGGCGGTTGGCACCGGCAATGCTTCATTGCCACCAAGATCGCCGCCGACAGCCGTGCCGACGCCGAAGCGCAATGGGCCGGCAGCCTGAAGAGCCTGCGCACCGACAAGGTCGACTTGCTGCAGATCCACAACTTGCGTGACTGGCAGACCCAGCTGCCCTATGCCCGCGAGCTGAAGCGGCAGGGCAAGACCCGCTATGTCGGCATAACCCATTACCTGAACAGTGGCCAAGACGAAGTCGCCCGTATCGTGCGCAGCGAGCCGCTGGACTTCATCCAGATCAATTACTCGGTCAATGCTCCCGACGCTGCCCGCGAACTGCTGCCGCTGTGCCAGGACAAGGGCGTTGCGGTGCTGATCAACCGGGCCTTCGATGATGGTCGCCTGTTTGCCAAGGTCAAGGACCAGGCCTTGCCGGGCTGGGCCGCCGAAGCGGGCATTGGCAGCTGGGCGCAGCTGTTTCTCAGGTTCGCCATCAGCCACCCGGCAGTGACCACGGTCATCCCTGCTACCGGCCGGCCCGATCGCCAGCTCGACCAGCTCAAGGCCGGGCATGAACCCCTGCTCACCCAGGCGCAGCAACAGGCGCTGATCAAGCAGTTTGCCTGAGATCATGCAAGGCTGGCGGCGGCGCCTTGACCAAGGGCTGAACATCCAGCCCGGCGAAGGGCCGGCGGTAATCGCCGGCTTGCTGCTGTTCTACCTGCTGTTCACTGGCTACTTCATGCTGCGCCCGGTGCGTGAAACCATGGGTGTTGCTGGCGGCGTGGACAACCTGCAATGGTTGTTCACCGGCACCTTCATCGCCACCTTGGCGTGCCTGCCGCTGTTCGGCTGGCTGGCATCCAGGGTGCAACGCAGGCACATCCTGCCTTGGACCTACGGTTTTTTTGCCAGCAACCTGTTGTTGTTCGCGGCGCTGTTCGCCGGTAACCCGGACGGTCTATGGGCAGCCAGGGCCTTCTACATCTGGTTATCGGTGTTCAATCTGCTGACGATCTCGCTGGCCTGGAGCGTGCTCGCCGACCTGTTTTCCACCGCGCAAGGCAAGCGGCTGTTCGGCCTGCTGGCAGCCGGGGCCAGCCTGGGCGGGCTTAGCGGCCCGATCCTCGGCGCCCTGCTGGTAGCACCGTTGGGCCATGCCGGGCTGCTGGTGCTGGCGGGGGCATTTCTGCTGGGCAGTGTCGGTGCGGCGCTGTTTCTGCAACACTGGCGAGCGCGCCACCCCTTACCAGAGCAGGCCGAGCGCGGGGGCTCGCGGCCCTTGGGCGGCAACCCGTTTGCCGGCGCTACCGCCGTGCTGCGTTCCCCGTATCTGCTGGGCATTGCCCTGTTCGTGGTGTTGCTGGCCAGCGTCAGCACCTTCCTGTATTTCGAGCAAGCGCGCATCGTCAGTGAAACTTTTACCGACCGTACCCGGCAAACCCAGGTATTCGGCCTGATCGATGCAGTGGTGCAGGCCTTGGCGATTCTTACCCAGGTATTGCTCACCGGGCGCCTGGCTCGGCGCTTGGGCGTGGGGGTGTTGCTGGTGGCCGTGCCGCTGGTGATGGCCGCAGGCTTCCTGTGGCTGGCCCTGGCCCCGGTGTTCGCGGTTTTCGTGGTGGTAATGGTGGTACGCCGAGCCGGCGAATACGCGTTGGTGCGGCCAGGGCGGGAGATGCTGTTCACCGTGCTGCCGGCCGAGGACAAGTACAAAGCCAAGAACTTCATCGATACCGTGATCTACCGTGGCGGCGATGCCCTGAGCGGCTGGGTCAAGCGTGCGCTGGATGTGATGGCCGACCACCCGCAACTGGCGATGCTGATTGGCGCAGTGCTGGCCCTGGGCTGGGCTGCCACCGGTCGCTGGCTGGGCCGCCAGCAGGCCCGCATGGATAGCCCGCCGCACGACTGACAGGTGCACCAAATATGGGCTCGCCGCTTATTTAACGCCACCGGTCCGAACCCTTCGCAATAAAACGAATCCCGCGATATCGCCGAACTCCGAATCTGTGTACGGCAGCCTGCCGTGCATTCCGAAGTCATACGAGGTTTGAACACCATGGCCACTAAAGACAACAGCCGTACCGGCAATCAACAAGGCAGCCAGGGCGGTAACAAGAACCCAGGCAACTTCGCCAACGATCGTGAGAAGGCTTCCGAAGCAGGGCGCAAGGGCGGCCAGTCCTCGGGCAGCAATACGCCAAACGATCGCGAGTCGGGCCGCAAGGGCGGCCGTTCGTAAATGACCGACGCGCAGTGCCGGGGCTACCTGGCACTGCAATCAGCCAAAGGGGAGTACCCATGCGACTGACTCCATTCATCATCCTGATGGGCTCGCTGACGTTGGTCGGCGGCTGTTTCGACCGCGACAACGACCACCCGGGCAAGGATTCGGACCCAAGCAAGCCATCGCTGCAGATGCAGCAACCCGATACCAAACCGGCACCGCAGCCTGCACCCGACCCAGAACCGATGCCGGGGCAGAAACCGAGCCAGTAGGCCCACGAGGAGCACGGCATGAGGGTGATGAACCGCGACACCGCTCCAATTTTGCCAATGGCCGCCGAGCGGTCCAGCCTGCAACAGCGCTATCAGGCAATGCTGACAGGCCACGATGACGGCAGCGCCGCATGGCTCGACGAACAACTTTCACGTGCTGCACGCTTGCCGGATGACCTGCCTGACTCACCTTCGAAATTGCCAGCCTGGAGCGCGAGGTGCGCTGCCGATGTCGCCGCCGGCTATGCCGACTACCTGGAGCAACGCCGGCAAGGCGCACCACGTCGCTTCTTTACCAGCCGCGCCCATGCGTTGTGGTTTCTGCAACAGGTTGCACCGACCAAAGCGGTGGATGGAGCCTGGCTGCACGGCACGCTGCACCACTGGAGCGACCCACGTTTCCACGGTTTGATCCGGACTTACCTGGAAGAGCTTGGCAATGGTGACCCGCGTTGCAACCATGTGCTGATCTACCAGCGTCTGCTAGGCCGCCTGGGGTGTGTAGAGGCGATGCCACTGGACGATTCACGGTATCTCCAAGGCAGCCTGCAGCTGGCCCTGGGGCAGCATTGCAACACACACCTGCCCGAGGTCATTGGCTATAACCTCGGCTATGAACAACCACCGCTGCACCTGCTGATCACCACCAACGAGCTGGCAGAACTGGGCATCGACGGCCATTACTTCCAGTTGCATGTGACGATCGACAATGCCGCCAGCGGCCACGCTCAGCTATCGCTTCAGGCCCTGCGCCAGCTCAGCCCCCAGCACAACCAGCAAGCGTTCTACGACAGAGTGCGCAACGGTTATCGCCTGAACGAGCTGGGTATTGCGGCAGCTGACCTGATCCGCCAGTTCGACCTGCAGGATGAACTGTTCGCAGCCCTGGAACGCAAGCGCGTTTACGGCCAGTTCATGCATGCCGACCGCTGCCGCCTGCAACAGCGCACTATCAATCAGTGGCTGGCCACACCTGGCGCCATGCCCGAGTTCGTTGCCGCGTTGCAGGCCCAGGGCTGGATCGTGCGGGGCCAGGACCCGGCCCACAGCCGCTGGTGGAAGCTGATCGAAGGGCCGGCGGCGGTGATGTTCGGCGTGTTCAACAGTTACGAGAAACAACTGTGGCACGACTGGATCGCCGACACCTGGCGGCCCGCGATCCGCCGCGTAGCGCCCGGTAGCTGGGGCCTGCCCGAATCCCCGGGCGAATCACAAGGCGAAATGCCCAGTGAAGCACCCGCCGCGTTGATAGGGCGCATGGCCGGCAACCGCCATGCCACACCTGAGGGCCTGGCGGCGACCCGGGCATACATTCGCACCACCGGGCTGCTTCAGGAGGAACCCCGCTGATGATGCTTGATGCCACACAAGTCGAGGCCGACCGGGCGTTGCTGCAACTGGGCCAGCGGTTACGCGCCGACGGCTACCGATTTACCTGCGTGACACCCGCGACCCACAGCCGCGTCAATGCCCGCGACGGTTCCGGACAGGCCAGCAGCTTGCGCGACGTGTTCGGCTGGAGCCGACCTTTCGCCCCAGGCCTCGTATCAAATGATGAACTTGAGTTGCTCGAACGCGCGCAGGTGCTGGTCCCAAGGGGCGAACTGCTGGGCAGTTCGGTGCGCTGGTCAAGCCTGGACGACCTGCTGCTGGTGCATTCAGCGTTCCCCACCGAGGCCAGTGATGCGGTGTTCTTCGGCCCGGACAGCTACCGCTTTGCCCAGGTCATCCACGAGCATCTGCAGCACAACCCCAGGCCGGTCGAGCATGCAGTCGATATCGGCTGCGGCACAGGGGTGGGTGCGTTGCTGATCGCTCGCGCCGCCCAGTGTGCGCAGGTCAGCGCCGTGGACATCAACCCGTTGGCGTTGCGCTACGCCACGATCAACGCAGCGTTGGCAGGGGTGAGCAACGTATCGGTAGCGCCCAGCGACGTGCTGGACGGCGTCAGCGGTACGTTCGACCTGATTGTCGCCAACCCCCCTTACATGCTCGACCGCAGCGCCCGCACTTACCGCCACGGCGGTGGCGCGCTGGGCGCCGAACTGTCGCTGCGCATTGTTGAGCAGGCATGCGAACGCCTGACCCGCCACGGCACCCTGCTGCTATACACCGGCGTGGCCATTGTCGATGGCCGCGACGCCTTTCTCGAAGCTATCCGCTTGCGCCTGGCGGGGCCACAATGGGCCTGGGTGTACCGCGAGATCGACCCTGACGTGTTTGGCGAGCAACTGGCCGAACCCGGCTACGAGCAGGTCGAACGCATCGCCGCCGTGGCGCTCACGGTAACCCGTCATCGCTGAGGTAACATGGCCCGGGCCTGCACGTTTGGCATCGAGGAGGAATACCTGCTGGTGAGGCTGGGCTCGGGCCAGATCCCGCCGACACCGTCAGCTGCGGTAATCGGGCGTTGTCGCGAAGCGCTGGGCGAATATTTTGCCCAGGAAATGTTCCGCAGCCAGATCGAGCTGGCCTCGCCGGTGTTTACCCATCTTCACGAAGCGCGTGAGTTCTTCCAGCACAGGCGGCAGCGGCTGAGCATGACGCTGGCAGAGGAGGGCATGGGAATTTACGGCGCAGCCAGCCACCCTAGCGCCGCCTGGCTGCGGCAGAAGGCCGCTGCCCCGGCGCATTACCAGCAACTGTTCGACGATTACCGGCATGTAGCCCAGCGAAGCCTGCTCAACGGCCTGCATGTGCACGTTGGGGTTCCGCCAGGTTGTGACCGCATGCAACTGATCAACCGTTTGCTGGTCTGGCTGCCGTTGTTGCTGGTGCTGAGCACCTCATCGCCCATGTGGGCTGGCCAGCGTACCGGCTACATGAGCTACCGCCGAGTGATTTGCGGGGAATGGCCGCACATGGGGTTGCCCGAGGCCTTGCCGGACTGGGCTGCCTATGAACGCTATCGCGCCCTGTTGCAGCGAACCGGTGCACTGGCTGTGGATGGCGACTTCTGGTGGGCCATTCGGCCTTCGCGGCGCTTCCCGACCGTGGAGTTGCGTATCTGCGATGGCTGTCCGCAGCTGGAGGATGCACTGTGCATCGCCGCGCTGTTTCGCCATTTGGTGGAGCACGCCATTACCGGTCGCCATGACCTGTTGCCCAGTAGCCGCGAACTGCGCTGGATCGCCCAGGAAAACTATTGGCGCGCCATGCGCTATGGGCGCCATGCACAATTCATTGGTATGTACGAGCAACAGCCAGTCACGGCCGAGGGCTGGCTTGGCCAGTTGCAGGAGCAGGTGCCGGTCGACAGCGTGGATGCCGAACGGGCCTGCCAGCATGCCCGGCAGCTGCTGCGCGACGGCACCCATGCCGACCAGCAGTTGCACTGCCTGGCACAGGCCATCGAGGGCGGGCTCGGCAAGGTACAGGCGCTGCAGGCCGTGGTGGCGGCCGGGACTTGCAATTAGCCGGGGTTGGCCGACAATGGCCGCGCCCCTTGCAGCCACGCGGAAACACCTGCTCCATGATGCTGATCAAGCAATTCCCCGACATTTCCCTGGATGACACGCTGTTCGTCTTCGCCCTCGAGGCCGAGGCTGGCGATGTCTTCACCGAGGTGAACACCGTGTTCACCGGCATTGGCAAAGTCAATGCGGCGATCGCACTGACCAAGGCGATTGCAACCCGCAGGCCCAGACTTATCGTCAACCTTGGCTCGGCTGGCAGCCAGCGTCATGGCAAGGGCCAGGTGGTGTGCTGTAACCGTTTCGTACAACGCGACATGGACGTGACACCGCTGGGCTTTGCCCGTTACGAAACCCCCTTGTCGGATATCCCGGTAGTCCTGGAGCATGGCGCAGCAATCCCCGGCCTGCCTCTGGAAACCTGTGGCAGCGGTGACAGCTTCGAAATCAACCATGGCGACGCGCCTTATGACGTGGTCGACATGGAAGCCTATGTGCTGGCGTTGATCGCACGCGCCGAAGGCACTCCGTTTGTGTGCCTGAAGTACATTTCCGATGATGCCGGCAGCGATGCCGCCGGGGATTGGGCGGTGCAGGTGCACCTGGCGGCCGAGGCGTTCAAGCGGGTGCTGTTCAGCCAGGTGTGACCAAGGCTGATCACACCTGTGCCTGCAACCCCGCCAGATAATCACCAAACCCCTCGCGGGCGCGGCTGTCGAGGCGGCTGCTGGTGGCCACGCTGTGCCTGGCGGTCCAGACAATCTGCGCGCCACTGGCCTGAAGGTCGCTGACCAGCTGCACATCTTCATGCGCCGCGAGGGGCTGGAAGCCACCCACGCGTTGATAGGCAGCAGCACACACACCCAGGTTGGCGCCGTGTACATGCCGATGGCCTTCCCGCGCTTCATAGCGGCTCTGGTACAGCTTGCGCAGGGCAGCTTTCTGCCAGGGTTGCCAATACTCGACATGCACGGTACCGCACACCACCTCGGCGCTGCAGGCCAGCTGCGACACCAGCCAGTGCGACGGCACCTGGCTGTCGGCGTCTGTGCACGCCAGCCACTGCGCACCACATTCGACCATGTGCGCCGCTCCTACCCGGCGAGCCATGCCGACATTACCGGCATCAACCTCCAAAACCTTCACGCCGAACCGCCGCGCCACGGCGGCGCTGCCATCGCTGCAACGGTCCAGCACCACCAGTACTTCCACCTGGTGCCCCAACTGCTGCGCTTGCGTGGCAGCGATCAGCACCGCCCGCAGGCAGCGCCCCAGGCGGCGGGCTTCGTTGTGCGCCGGGATGACCACGGCAATCATGGGCAGGTCTCATCCAGGTCGACCACGCTGGGCTGGCAGGACCAGTATTCCAGCACGAAATCTGCCTCCTCATGCCGGAACTGCTGATGCAGCGGCAGGTGCCGGGCCAGCATGCGGTGCACCTCCCGGCCGTCCTGTGGGCAACCCACTATGGGGTGCTTCCAGTGGCAGGCCAGAAGGCCGCCGTCGTAGGTCAGGCTGGCCACCGATTGCTCGAGGACCTGCAGCCAGTCTGTTGGGTCGAGGTAGTAACCGACTTCGCTGAGCACGATCAGATCGAAGCGCCCGCCCGGCCAGTCCGCCGGTAGCCGGGCCATTTCCACCGAGGCGTTGGGCACATCGGCAAGGCGCTCGCGGGCCAGCGCTACGGCCGTCGGGTCCAGGTCCTGGCACAGCAGGTCGGCGCAGCGGTCAGCCAGCAGCGCACTGAGCTCGCCATTGGCACAGGCTGGCTCGAACACGCGCTGATAGCACTGGCGTGGCAGGCTGGCCATCACCAGCTCGCGTTTGCGCTTCTCGTACCAACGGGTGCGAAAAGCCCAGGGGTCTTCGTTAGTGGCATACAGCTCGGCGAAATATTGCGGATCGAGGCTCATGACAGCTCCACTCACAGGAACACCAGTTCGAAAGGTTGCAGCAGACATTCCATCAGCCGGGCTGGCAGCACTGGCGGCTGCTCAGCGTCCGGCTCCAGCTGGCTGACGTGGGCGGCCAAGGCCTTGCGCTTGCGGGCCAAGCGGCTTTCATCAAGTTGCAGGCGGTGCGCACGGGGCCATGGCAGGCGCGGGTCATCGGGCGCAGCCCAGTGCCAGGCCCAGACCGGCACCTCGGCCAATTGCACCTGGCGGGCGGCGGCCGCGTGTGCCGCCGCACGGCCAACGGCCTCGTGATCGCAATGGCCATCGTTACGCCAAGTGGCCATCAACAGATCATCGGGCCGCAGCAACTGGGTGAGGTGACTGACCAGGAATGCCTCTTCGCGCGGCAACTGGCCGTCCTTCAGGTGCAGCCTGCGCCAGTCCAGATGGGCGAGGTCCAGGTCAAGCTGCAACAGGGCCTGGCGGCTTTCCTGCGGACGCTGCCGGCGCAAGCGGTGTTCGGTCCAGTGGCTGGAGCCGGGGTGACTTCCTTCACCGTCAGTGGCGGAAATCAGCATCAGTTCATCCTCACGGCCCTTGAAGCCGGCCAGTAGACCGCCTGCCATGAGAATTTCGTCGTCCGGATGCGGTGCAATCAACACCAGCCGGCGCCCCGGTGGGCACAGTTGCAATGGATCGAGCCAAGTAGCGCGCGCCAGGTGGGCACCTTGCTGCCAGTCGGCCCACGGTGTGCCACTGGCAGACTGGATCAGGTTCTCGCTCATAGCTGCCATACCCCCGCCGGCAGTTGGGCCAACTGCTGGCCCAGCTCCGCCAGATCGCGCTCAGCGTGGCTCTGGCGCATAAATACCGGCAAATCAGCGATCAGACGGGCAAAATGGCTGCTGCGGCAGAACGGCGTGGCGCCCAACGCACGCCCAACGTGACTGATCACGCGTTCCACGGCCTGTTCCACCTGGGCACGCGTGCGGCGTACTTCGAAACTGGCATCTACCCCTGGCTGCCGGTCGATCCAGGCGGCGCATTCGCGCAGCGCAGCCCGGGCACCGTACAACGCAGCATCCACTGCGCCCAGGTGCGCATCGGCATGGGGGTCGGGGCGAGGCTTGCGGCAATGTTCGCGCAGGTAGTCTGCCAGCGCCTCGGCCGCACCGTACCAGCAGGCAGCGATGCCCGCGCCGCCGTGCCAGAAACCAGGGCGGGCAAGGTATTGGCCTGGCATGCCGATGAGGGTGCCTGGCGTGTCGTCGAATGTCACCTCGACGCTGGCGGTAGTAGCCATGCCCACCGCTTGCCAATCTTCGATAGACAGGCCCTGGCTCGGGTGCGATAGCTCGATCGCCACCAGTTGCGGCTGGTCCGACTCATCCCAGGCGGTAATCAACGCCCGGTCGATCTG
This sequence comes from Pseudomonas sp. BP01, assembly GCF_022760795.1. Classification (NCBI taxonomy): domain Bacteria; kingdom Pseudomonadati; phylum Pseudomonadota; class Gammaproteobacteria; order Pseudomonadales; family Pseudomonadaceae; genus Pseudomonas; species Pseudomonas sp. BP01. The sequence goes on along the minus strand of NZ_JAFBKA010000044.1, from coordinate 3,972 downwards.
CAAAGCCCCGGAACACCAGGCCTTGCGGCCCTGCAGGCGCACCTGGTCACCTTCGCGCGCCGTGATCTGCGCGCGGGCATCGGGCGGCTCGGCGGCCCACACGCCCCAGATGCCGTCGGCGGCGTGGTGCGCCGCGCCGCACTCAGCCAGGATCGCCAGGGCATCGGTGTGGCCCTCATAAAGCTTGGCCAGCGCCAGGTCGCAGCCCGCCACCCGTGCCAGGGTCTGCCAGCGGCGCAACGTGTTGCCTTGCCCCGGCAGTGGCAGCAGGTCGAGATGGTCGGCTTGCAGCGCCTGGATCAGCTGCGGCAGCTGGGTATCGAGGTTGAGCGGTTGCTGGCGCTCGCCAAAGGTACGTAACAGGCGGTCAAGGGTGGTCAGGTTGAAATCCTGAATAATACTCATGGGCGTGTCTCCAGGTTCATATCCAATCGCCGGTGCGCCATCACTTCAGCCCCAGTTGCTTGCGCATGTGCGCGGTAATGGTCTGGCGTACCTTGCCCATGTCGGCCCACGGGTCATCGACTTCCGCCAGGCGCTCGCGCAGGTTGGCGATGTTCCATTGGTTGGCAGCCTTGATTTGCGCCAGTTCCTCGCGCCAGATCGGTACCGATACCGGTAGCCCATCACGGGCGCGCAACGAGTAGGCGCAGGCCGTGGTGGCGCCTTTGCCGTTGCGCAGGTAGTCGATGAAGATCCGCCCCACGCGGTTTTTCGGCCCCGACACCGCACTCAGGCGGTCCGGGAACAGCTTGGCCAGGTAATCGACAATGGCGTGGCTGAAGTCCTTGACCTCGTCCCAGCCCGCCCGCCGGGTCAACGGCACGACCAGGTGAATGCCCTTGCCTCCACTGGTTTTCAGGAACACCTTCAGGCCCAGCTCGTCGAGCAGGGTGAGGGTAAGCTGGGTGGCCTCCAGCATGGCCTTCCAGGGCAGCGCGGGGTCAGGGTCGAGGTCGAGGACGAAGCGGTCTGGTTTGTCGAAGTCCTTGTCGGTGGCGTTCCAGGTGTGCAGTTCGAGCATGTTCATCTGCACGGCACCCAGCAGGGTGTCCGGGCGATTGATGACCATCGCCGCCTGGCCGGCCTCGGCCTTTTCGTAGCTGACGACGTTAGGTATGTGCAGCTGGCCTGCGTTTTTCTGGAAGAACAGCTCGCCGGCCAGGCCGTCCGGGGCCCGCACCAGCGCCACCGGGCGTTGCTTGAGCTGGGGCAGGATCCACTGGCTGACGCTGGCGTAATACTCGGCGACCTCGCGCTTGGTCACGCCGGTGGTGGCGTCGATCACCCGGTCCGGGTGGGTCAGGCGCAGCTCACCCAGGTTTTCAGGCGCCTTCGCCTGCTTGTTGCTTTTGGGCACGGTCTTGGCGGGCATGGCGCGCTCCAGGTCAATGGCAGTGGCCGCCTTGTCATCGCGCAGGCCATGGAACACCGAGTGACGCACAATGCCGTCACGGGTCATCTGGGCATAGGCGACTTCGGCCAGCAGCTGCGGTTGCAACCAGTGCACACCTCGCGCTTCGGCACCGGTAGGCGGCTTGGCCAAGGCTGGCTTGGCGATTTGCAGGGGTTTGAGCCGTGCATGAATGCTGGCCAGGGTGGTGGTGCTGAAGCCGGTACCGACCTTGCCGGCGTAGCGCAACTCACCGCTTTCGTTATAGTGCAAGGCCAGCAGCAGGGCCCCGAAGCCGCTGCGGCTGCCTTTGGGGTCTGTGTAGCCGACGATCACGAACTCCTGGCGTTGCTTGCACTTGAGCTTGACCCAGTCCGGGCTGCGACGGCCGCTGTACAGGCTGTCTGCCCGCTTGCCGATCAGGCCTTCCAGCTCAAGCCGGCAGGCGCTGTCGAGCAGGGACTCGACGGGCTGGTTAAAGTCTGCGGAGAACTTGAGTACACCTGACTCATCGTGCTCAAGCAGTTGGCGCAAGGTGTCGCGCCGGCCCTGCAGCGCTACTTGGCGCAAGTCCTGCCCACCCAGGAACGGCAAGTCGAACAGGTAATAGGTGATGTTTTCGTCGTGCTCGGTGTCGAAGGCATTCTGCAACGCCTGGAAATCGGCTGCGCCATTCTCGTCAGCCACTACCATTTCACCATCGAGCCAGGCCGAATCGATGCCCAGCTCGCGCAAGGCGGCGACCTGCCGGGGCATCTTGCTGCTCCAGTCATGGCCATTGCGGGTGAACAGGCGAATGTCCTTGCCGTCGATACGGGCCAGGATACGGTAGCCGTCGAACTTGACCTCGTAGCGCCAGTCACCACTGGGTGGCGTGTCGACCAAGGTGGCCAGCTGCGGCTGCAGCTGTGCAGGCAAGGGCACTTTCGGGCCTTTACCGGTGCGTTTACGGCTGGCGCGCGGTGCGGCAGCCTTTTTCGCAGCGGCCTTGCGCGGTACCAGGGTACGGTCGCTGAGTACGCTGTCGGGCTGGGCCTCGACGATACTGTAGTCGGCCTCGCTGCGTGCCTGGTCATCGTGCGATTTCACTAGCATCCATTGCTCTTTCTTGCCGTCCAGGCGGGTACGAAACAGGTTCCATACGCCGCTGAGCTTTTCGCCCTGCAGGCGGAAACGCAGTTTGCCTTTGGCGTAGGCCTCCTGCGCATCGCCTTCGGGCTCCCATATGCCGCGATCCCACACAATTACATCACCGGCGCCATAGTGGCCTTCGGGGATATGCCCCTCGAAGTCGGCGTAATCCAGCGGGTGGTCCTCGACGTGTACGGCCAGGCGGCGCACTTTAGGGTCCAACGAGGGCCCCTTTGGCAGCGCCCAGCTTTTCAGGGTGCCATCCAGTTCCAAGCGGAAGTCGTAGTGCAGGTGGCTGGCGTCGTGCTTCTGGATGCAGAACTGCAGCGCATGCGCGCGCTTGCCACGGCTACGCTTGCCGCTGGGCTCGGGCGTGGCGTTGAAGTCGCGCTTGCGCGCATATTCCTGCAGGGGCTTGGCCATGGCGGTTTCCGGGCAGTTCGCAGTCTCTAAGGTGGGAGGCGCCGCGCGGGGTGGTAGTTCAAAAAACTCTGAATCTTCCACAAGCCCGCGCAGTCGACTTAATGAAGCCACCTGACGGAGAACGCACATGGCACGCGCAAATGAACCAAAGCCGTATATCCCCCCTGAAATCGACGATACCGAAGACCGCATGGGCAGCGTCCATGAGCTCGACTTCGATGAACGCCTGGACGACCGTGAAGGCCGTGTGGGCGACGAGCGACCGGCCGATGAAGTCGCCCGGGAGTTTCCACCTCGGCGCGTGGCCGAAAGCGGCATGACCGGGGGCGAGGCGCTGAGCGACAGCCTGCATGAGGACAATGTCACCTATGACGACCTGAGCCCGGATACTTTGCTGGACGAAACCGGTGCCCGCGACCCACACGAACCGGGTGGCAGCGGTGGCCCGGCAGACCAGAGCTTGCGGCAGGTGGACGCCGACGAGATCGGTGGCGGCATGGGCCTGGACGAGGCCGAGCTGGCGCGATCTGCACCGCTGGATGGCGTGCCCTGGACCGACGACGTGATTGACGACGAGGAGAGCAAGCCATGAACGAACAACGCTGTGCCTGCCCGCATTGTTCCTGCACCGTGGATGCCACCGCCTTGCAGCGCGACGGCAAGGCCTATTGCTGCGAAGCCTGCGCCAGCGGGCACCGCGGTGGTGAGGCGTGCCGGATGCAGGACTGCCATTGTGGCGAAAAGCCGGGGGAGAGTGCGACAGACAATCCCGTGAATGAAACAATGCGGGGCTGATGCAGGCACTGCACCTGTGGGAGCGGGTTTACCCGCGAAGGCTACAACGCGGTGGATGGCACCGGCGTTGCCGGTGTTCGCGGCTAAAGCCGCTCCCACAATGTGGACTGCCCCCGAAAAGTTGGACAGCTTCAGCTAGCAGCCTCAGCAGCATGGGCCCTGTATTTCACAGGGCTCATGCCATTGAGCTTTAGCTTGATACGGTCATGGTTGTAGTAGTGGATGTACTC